>DUBO01000050.1 GCA_012960245.1 Candidatus Binatota bacterium
CGACAGATTCCGCTTGCGGGCGAACCCGCCGACGTGGTTGAAATCGTCGCCAACTACGGCCAGTGGCTCACCACTTGCGACATTCCCAAGCTCTTCGTCAACGCCGAGCCGGGGGCCATCCTGGTCGGTGCGGCGCGCGATTTCTGCCGCCGCTGGAATAACCAGGAAGAAGTCACGGTCAAGGGCGCGCACTTCGTGCAGGAAGACTCGGGCGAAGAAATAGGCCGCGCCGTGGCCGACTGGATCAAGCGCCGGGCCTGACCACCCATGCAGCCCACCAAGCTTGGAATCATCGGACTGGGCCGCCACGGCAGCCGATACGCGCGCCACGCGGCGCAAGACGTGGAGGCGTTGCAACTGACGGCCATCTGCCGCCGCGACGAAGCAGCGGGCCGCGCCCTGGCCGGGGAACTCAACTGTCGTTGGACGGGCGACGCACGTGAACTGATCGCAAGCGACGACGTCGACGCGGTAGTACTGGTGACCCTGCCCTCGCTGCTACCCGAATTAGTGACCCTGGCGGCCGAACTCGGCAAACCGCTGCTGGTCGAAAAACCCGTCGCAACAGGGCTCGAAAGTGGCCGGCGCATTCTCGCGGCCGTCGAATCGGCCAACATTTACTGCATCGCCGGGCACACCCTGCGCTTCAATTCGCTCTGCCTGGCCATGCGCGATGAAATCGACAGGCTGGGCCGCATCGACACACTCACTTTCAGCCAGCGTTTTCCGCCGCAGCAGCAACTCGATTGGCTCGACGATCCGGCGAGATCCGGCGGAGGCAACATCATCCACACCGGTGTTCACTGCTTCGACCTGCTGCGCTGGTTCACCGGCCTCGAGGTATCCTCGGTGGCCTGCTCGATGCGCAGCACAGTGACCACCGACACCGAGGACAACTTCGTCGCCTCGCTGCAGCTCTCGAACGGCAGCACCCTGGCCCAGGTTAACTGTTCGCGAAGCAGCAACAGTCGCAACGGCCTGATCGAAATATCCGGCGAGCACGGCCAGCTCGTGGGCGATCACGTGCTGGGCACGCTCCACTTCCTGGGTCCCGATGGCCCGAGGGAGCTCACGACGGCCGCGCCGGTGATGACCGTGCCCGCCATACTGGAGGCCTTTGCCGCCGGCGTGGGGGGCAAGCAGAGTGCCACGGCCGCCGCCGCCAGTTACCGCGACGGATTGGCCGCGGTGGCCGTGGCCGAGGCCTGCTATCGCTCGGTGTCCAGCGGCCGTTTTGAAAACGTAACCGCGCTCTGAAGCCTGCGGCTGCCGGTTGGAGTTTCTCCAAAACGACCGCGAGCCTTACCCCGACGCCCGTGCTCGTGTATCATTCGTGTCACGGCTCGCGGGTGAGCCCAGTAGAAGCGTGGACAAGCGACTCGAGCATCTCTCCAGTAAGTACGGCGCACCCAGGCAGCTGACCCTCGAGCTGCCTTCGCTGGATTTCCCGCCGGTTTCGCGGCGACGCCACGGCGAAGTCTGCATGGCCATCCTGCGGCCCAGCGGGGGCTTTCTGCTACAGACCAAGGCCAGCTACCCCGGTTCGGTCATGCGCCTGCCCACCGGCGGTATACAGAAAGGCGAGGCGATAGAAGACGCACTGCTACGAGAAATCTGGGAAGAGACCAACCTCGAGGTAGACGTGGCCCGCTTCGTGGCCGCCATTCGTTACAGCCACGGCAAGCGCGTGTCGAGCTTCTGCACTTACCTTTTCTTCACCCGCGAAACCTCGGGCGTGCTGCAGAGCAACGACCCAGGCGAGAAAATAACCGAATGGGTAGAGGCCAAGCCGGCCGAGCTGGCCGACTACGCCGGCAAGCTACGGGACATCGTCCCGTCCTGGTCGAACTGGGGCACGTTCAGGGCCATGGCCATGGACGTGCTGCTTGAAGACTGCAACAGCCACGGCCTGTAACCACTGGCGACCAGGTTTTACCGTCCGCGGAAACCGTCCCCAGGAGGTCAGTTCAGGCGGGCGGAAACAGCGGCGAGCTCAGCAGCCCGGCGCGCGCCAGCCTGAATTGCACACCCGTGCGCAGGCAGCCGAGCCCGTACACCACGCTGCGGCGAAAATTAATGGACGACGCTTCGTTGCAGTAGCTGGTAGGGCAGCTGATCTCGGCCACCGTGTAGCCGAACCACATGACCTGGGCCAACATCTGGTTGTCAAAAACAAAATCGTCGGAATTGGCATCCAGCGGCAACTTCTCGAGCAGTTGCCTGGAGAAAGCGCGGTAGCCGCTGTGCAGCTCGGACAGTTTTGACCCCATCAGCAAATTGCCTGCCGCGGTGAGAAAGCGATTGGCGACGTACCGCCACAGCGGCATGCCCCCCTTGAGCGCGTAGCCACCGAGCACGCGCGAACCCATGGCGCAAGGATGCAGTCCGCTGCCTATCACCGCCACCAGCGCGGGTATCAACCTGGGCGTGTACTGGTAGTCCGGGTGCACCATCACGACTATGTCAGCGCCTTCTTCGAGGGCGAGACGATAGCAACTTTTCTGGTTGGCGCCGTAACCGAGATTGTTGTCGTGCCTGAGCACGGTCGTATCGGGAAACGTGCGCGCTATTGCAGCGGTCTGGTCGGCGCTGCCGTCGTCGACCACGATCACCCGGTCAACCACGCCCTGGGCCATGACCTCTTCCCAGGTGCGGCGCAATGTAGTCTCCGCGTTGTACGCGGGCATGACCACTATGATTTTATTTTCCCGGTACACCGACGCTCCCCTTCCCCCAACGAGTATACCAAGTACGGGCAGCGTCTACCCACATCGTGTAAAACATCAGTCTGTGCCTGTCTGGACGGCCGGCACAGACACGAACTCGTGGTAGCGCAGGTCGGCGCGGTCGGCCTCCCTCACCGACCTGAGATCGTGGCCCGGCACCACCAGCACACCGCCCTCGTCTTCGAGCAAACCCACGAAACGGTTTATGCGCCAGGCCTGTTGCCACCAGTCGTCCATGTTATGGGCGAAAGCCGGCTGTGCCACGTGGCGCCAGCTGGCCTCGGTGTAGGCCGCGTCGCCGGTGAGCAGTATCACCCCGCCACGGCCCCTCAGTACCAGCCCTTGCGTGCCCGCTGTGTGGCCGTGCAGGTCTACGAGCACGGCACTGCCGTCGCCGAATACGTCGTAGTGCCCATCAAAAGTTGCCCAGGGCTCGGTGGCCGCGTAATCGATAACCGTGCGCCGCTCCAGGTCGTCCCAGTCCTGCTCGAAGAAAAAATCCTCGAACCAGCGAGCACCCCACGCGCCCTCTTCCTCGCGGCGCGGCAACAGCAGAGTGGCCCCGGCAAAGGCCTCCACGCTTCCCGCGTGGTCAAAATGCAAGTGTGAAACCGCCACGTAGCCGACGTCAGCCGGGTCCAGCCCCGCCGCCGACATCTGCTCGGGCAAGGACTGCCCGGGCTCGGTATGGCAGAGATCGAGCGCCGCCAGCAATGGGCCCAGGTACTGCTCCGGGCTATCCCTCACTGCAGGTGAGTAACCGGTGTCGAACACCAGCAGGCCCTTGCTCTCGTGCTCGACCACAAAAGCAGGGACGGGGATTTCGCTGGCCTCCTGCCAACTTCCACCCTTGGCCATGACGCCGGGCAGGCTACGCATGGTGCCGGTGTTGAACGCGTGCAGCAGCAGGTCTACCGGCTCGTGGGCCTGCTCCCAACCCCGCAGCACGGGCTCTATTCGCGGCACCCGTCGTTGATCTGCACAGCCTGGCAGCAAGGTAGCGATCAACAGGCAACACGAAAGAAGACGCAGAGGCGCGCAGAAAGGAGAGGTCATTTTACAGCGACTGACTGTAACCGGGGAGGTCAGGAATTCCAGTAGCAGCCGAAGGGGTCGCGGGAGATCTCGCCGACGCAGTCGGCAAGCGAACCCTCGACCGCGTCTCCGCGATCGTCGTAGTAAGCCGCCCAGCGCCCGTTGCCCTTTTTCCAGAAGAGCTTGTAGCCGCTTTCTTTCTCCGGCCTCAACTGGGCAATGCGGTGATCGACGATGTCGCCGTTGCACCCATCGCGAAAGCGATGCACCACCGTGATGACTCCCGCCACCGAACACCTGGCCGTGAGTATTCCCCTGGGTCCTACTCTCCAGCCGAGTACGCGTCGGACGAAGGGGGCCATAAACTCGTGCACCGATGCGATGCGTTGAGTTTTCTTGCGAGCGGAGGAACGTGCCATACACAATTACAGTAGCCCCGGCGGCCGTAGCGGGCAAGTTCCCCCCCCCCTTGGCACACAGCGCATGTGCCCCGACCACTTCACTATCGTTCAAACAACGGGGGTTGCCCACGCAAGCGCAACTGGTTTCAATCCCCTGCAGGTACGCGTAAACTCTGTCACTTAGAAGTGAGTCCGTCATGAAAAAAATGAAGGTAGCCATTGTCGGAGCCACGGGTATTGCCGGGCAGCAATTCGTTTCTGCCCTGGCCCAGCACCCCTGGTTCAGGATCGCTCGATTGGGGGCTTCCCCCCGTTCGGCGGGGAAGAAATACGGTGACGCGCTGCGCGATGAGTCCAGTGGTTCAATGCGCTGGTGGGCTGGCGGCAGTGCCCCGGAATCTGTGCTCGGCATGACCGTGGAAAACGGTGCAGACCTGAAACTGGACAATGTGGACCTCGTATTCTCGGCTGTGGAATCCGACGTCGCCGTCGACCTCGAACCGATGTACGCGCAGACCACCCCGGTGGTGAGCACCGCCTCCGCCTTTCGCTACGAAGACGACGTGCCGCTTTTGCTGCCCGGCGTCAGCCTGCAACAGGCCTCCTTGCTACGCCGCCAACAGAAGAACCGTGGCTGGAAAGGATTTATCGTGCCCCAGCCTAACTGCACCGTTACCGGCCTGGCCATAACCCTGAAGCCGCTGGACGAACGCTTCGGGGTCAAAAAAGTATCGATGGTTTCCATGCAGGGCATTTCGGGAGCCGGCCGGTCGCCGGGAGTAGCCGCGCTGGACGCCATAGACAACGTCATTCCCTACATTCCGTCGGAAGAAGAAAAGGTGACCGCCGAGGCCCGCAAGCTGCTGGGCAAGGTCGTCGCCGGCAAGCTCGAGGAATCGTCGGTGAAGGTATCGTGCACCTGCACGCGGGCGGCAGTGCTCGAAGGCCACACCGAGGCCGTATCACTGGAACTCGAACGACCTGCGACACCTGCCCAGGCGGCCGCGGCCCTGCGCACGGCGGGCAAGCGGGCGGCGCGGCTCAAGCTGCCTTCGATGCCCGAAACGCTGATATACGTGCACGACGACCCTTTCAGGCCCCAGCCCAGGCTCGACCGCGACGCCGGTGACGGCATGACCACCTCGGTGGGCCGAATCCGCGAAGAGCCGCTGTACCGGCACGGCCTGCGCTACATGCTGGTATCACACAACACCAAGATGGGCGCGGCCAAGGGAGCTCTGCTCATAGCCGAGTACCTGCTCGACCGCGGTATACTCTGAAGAGCCAGGCAGCGGATTCGACTCAGCCGATGTCTGTTTCGCCTCCCCCGCTACGCCCAGCCCTGCTCCCGGACAAGCCGCGTGGCTTCATCCGCCTGCTCGGCCCGGGCGTCATGCTCGTCGGCCTGGCCATTGGCGCTGGCGAGCTCGTCATCTGGCCCGTTACCACGGCCCGCTTCGGCGCCACGGTGGCATGGGCCGCCGTGCTCGGCGTGAGCCTGCAACTGATCATCAACCTGGAGATAGGCCGCTACACCCTGGCCACGGGCGAAAGCGCCTACGGGGCCCTGGCCCGCCGGGGGCGCGGTTGGGTGCCCGTGTTCCTGCTGCTCAACGTCGTGTCGTGGATACTGCCGGGCTGGGCGCGCACCTGTGCAGGCGCCGTCAAGGTGCTTGTGGTCGGGCTCGATGGCCCCGGCGATCCCTGGGTCTGGACGGCGCTCACCTTCGCCATCGTAGCGCTGGTTATGTTCGGGCCGCGCAACGTCTACGGGTGGATGGAAAAGATCGTCACCGCCTTGGTCTGCTTCATGCTGCTGGGCCTGCTGGTAATAGTAGCCAGGCTGGGCAACGGCGAGACCGCCGCCGAGCTCGCCCGTGGCATAGCCTCGGTGGGTGTAAAACCACCCGACATGCCGCCCTACCAACTGCTGTCAGCCGTCGTCTTTGCCGGCGCCGGGGGAACCGCCAACCTGTTGTTCTCGTATTACCTACGCGACAAGGGCTGGGGAATGTGCGGGCGCCTGTCCAACTCCGGCGAATCAAACGAAGCGTGGATTCCCGACGATAACAGCGTAAACGCCGACCGCTGGAGCCGCTGGTTCAAACACATGGCCCGTGACCAGGTGATCTTCTTCTGGCTCACCAACCTCGTAACGATACTGTTGTTTATCTTCGCTGCGCTGGCGGTGCTGCACCCCGCCGGCATTGTCCCGTCCAACGAGGCCCTGCTCTACGAAGAGGCGGTGCTGTTGGACACGGTCTGGGGGCCGGGAGGAAAAATCCTCTTCATGGTCATAGGCATCGCCTGCCTGTTCACCACCCAGCTCACCCTGCTCGACGGCGTGGCCCGCAGCTGCGCAGACCTGCTGCACAACAACTACCGCTGGAGCCGCCGCTGGAGCCTCAAGGACTGGTACCGGGGCATAGCCCTGGTTTGGATGGTCGTGGGCACCGCGCTCACCTGGGCATGGGGAGCCCTGCCCCCGTTTGTCTTCCTGCTCTCGGCCGGCTTCTTCGGCGGCATAGCCATGGCGGTCTACTGCCCCCTGCTCCTGTGGAGCAACATCCGCGAATTGCCCGAGTTGTGCCGGCCTTCGATAACCGCGCGACTGGCCATGTCGGGCGTGAGCCTGTTCTACATCGCGTTTGCCACCATTTCGGTAGGCGTGGTCGTTCAACAGTTGTTTGTGGGCTGACCCCCGCAAGGGGGAGCCATTGGCGCGCAGCACCTCTGCTGCCGCAGACCGGCTAAGCGGGAAATCCGCCACCCGGTAGGGGAAAAATTGGCCCGACAGGCGAAAACTCGTTCCCAGCGAGCCTTCCGGACGCTAGAATGTAAGACTGCGGACAGGTCCGCGAACACATGTACCAGCACCTGAAACAATTCATCATCCGCCGACTGACGGCCATCCTTGTCAGGGAACGCATGGGTTACCGGCAACTGTTGCCCAGTGACATGGGTCGGCTGCGCGATGTCATACAGCCCGGTGACGTCCTGCTGGTGGACGGCAGCCAGCGCATAAGCGAAGTTATCAAGTACCTGACGCAGAGTTCGTGGTCGCACTCGGCGCTCTACGTCGGCGACGCGCTGCTCAAACGAGGTGGCCCCCAGGCCGACGAGTTTCACCGCTTGTACGGTGACGAAGCCTCGGCACTGCTCGTCGAGGCCACGGTCGAGAACGGCGTCGCCGCTGCGCCGCTGTCAAAATACCGCAACCACAACGTGAGAATATGCCGCCCCTTCAAGCTGCGCCCCGGTGACCTCAACACGGTACTCGCCACCGTCATCGACCAGATCGGCTCGAAGTACAACGTGGAGCAGATATTTGACCTGCTTCGTTACTTCTTTCCGGTAACCCTGGTCCCCAAGCGCTTCCGTCGCAGCATGCTCGAGCACGCGGGTACCCTGTCCAAGGAAGTAATCTGCTCGGCGCAGATAACCTCTGCCTTTCAGAAAGTACGTTACCCGGTACAACCACTGGTAACCTCGCCGCGGGTTTCCGAACGGGTGCAGGTAGACACCGGCAAGCCACGCAAGAGGTGGTTCGGCCGGGCAGAGCCCGACCTCGTCAGCGACGGGGTCTTCACAGCCTGCGATCCCAACCTGGTCACACCACGGGACTTCGACCTGTCACCCTACTTTGAAGTGGTGAAATCCGACCTGCTTGGCAACCGCAACTTCGACTACCGCAAGATCGTGTGGGCCGGCAGCGACGGCGGCGAATCTGAAGTAACCGAAGAAGAACTACTCGAGACCGGCTGACCCCCGGCCGCGTTGTTAACGATCAACGGGCCGCCAGTAGACAACAGGGATAAACTACCCCTGCAGGTGGCGGCTGCCTCAACCCGGCTTGAAGTCGGGTAACTCCGGGTTGTCGAAGAGGTAGGCGCAATCCCATTCCAGACCTGCAGCGCTGACCATGAGCTCCATTGCCCGCCGGTACTCCTCGCGGCTGAAACCTTCGATCGTCGACCCCAGCAACTCTCCATCGAGCTGCAGCAGTACCGGCACCGAGGCCAGGCCCAGCTCGGTCGACAACGGCCAGCCGGGGTTATCCAGGTACACCGGCATGGTTATCTTGTTGTCACGGACAAAGTCCTCGGTCTCCTCGAGGCTGTCCTGGGACACGGCCACGATGTCGATAATGCCTTCGCCCCGGCGGTAGAGCTGCTCAAGCAGGGGCAGGGCGATGCGGCAAGTGGGACAGCCGGCCTTGTAGAGCAGCAGCACCCTGCGCCCCTGCCCCGGCAGATCCGCCAGCTCGTCGGATCCCAGCCTGGGCAGTTGTCTCGTTTTCAGCTCAACCACGAACAAAGTTTAGCCCCGGTCTGGCTTACACGCCAGCGCAAGCCTGCCGCTGGTCGCGGCAGCAGGCACCCGGCTGGTGAAACAGCTGCGCGGGCAGGCTAGTATCGCGCGTCGTGTCGACGCCGCCCTCACCAGTTCCAAGCGCTTCGCAGGCACCGGCCACGCTGGCCACTGCCACCCCGGCCACTGCCGCCTCTACGGCCTCGACGACCACCGCGGGCCACAAGCGGGGCTGGCTCCTTCTGCTGCCCCTGCTGCTGACTCTGGCCTCGCTGCTCTACGTCGTACCGATTTCGCAGGTTCCCTTTTACACCAAGGGTGAACCCCGCGAAGCCATTGTCGTGCAGGCCATCGTAGAAAACGGGGACTGGATACTGCCCCTGAGAAACGGCCACGAAATACCGTCGAAACCACCGCTGTTTCACTGGCTGGGTGCGCTCGTGAGCCTCGCCGCGGGTTTCGTTTCGGAATGGACAACGCGCCTGCCCTCGGCCGCGGCGTCTATAGCCTGCGCTGCCGCCGTTGCCGCCGCCGCCGCGAGATTCTTCGGACCACTGGCCGCCTTCCTCTCCACCCTGGTGCTGCTCACCACCGTGCAGTGGACTATCTCGGCCACCACCGCGCGCGTGGACATGGTACTGGCCGCGGCAACGACCGGCGCGCTGCTGTTCTTCATGGGCGACTACCTGCGTGATCGCAGACCTCTGTCGTTGGGTTTCTACGCCTGCGCCGCCCTGGCCGTACTGGCAAAGGGACCGGTGGGCCTGGTGATCCCGGTGGCCGTTATTGCCTGCTTCCTGCTGCTGCGCGGCGACCGCGAATACCTGCGCCGGCTGCGCCCTGGCAAGGGCCTGGCGATCCTGTCGCTGGCGGCGGCCTGGTACCTGGCTGCCAGCTGGGAAGGCGGGATGCCGTTTTTCGACAAGCTGGTCATGAAGGAGAACCTGCAGCGGCTTGTCAGTGCCCAGGCGTCGGGCGTGGGCCACGTACACTCGCCTTTCTACTATCTGCCCGCCCTGCTCGGTGGCTTTGCCCCGTGGAGCCTTTTCGCGCCCGGCCTGGTGGTCGGTCTCACGGCCCGCGCGCGTCGTGGCGAGCACGACCAGGCCACCACCCTGTTGCTGTGCTGGTTTGCAGTCACGCTGCTCATCTACTCGCTGGCCGGATCAAAAAGAGGCGTCTACCTGCTCAGCCTTTACCCGGCGCTGGCCATGCTCTACGGCGCCTGGTGGGCATCGATGGCGTCCACCGGTCAGGACACGGCCGACGCACGGCCCTCACGCATGCTCTCCTGGCTGGCGAGCCTGGTGGCCGCCGTGCTGGCGCTGCCACTCATCGTGGTGGTCGCGCAAGCACTCGGGGTCGATGTCACCGCCTGGCTGGACCCGCTGCTCAGTCGCAGCGACGCCGCTAACCTGCCGGTTATCCGCGATACCATCGCGGCCAATCCCGTGGCCTGCGTTGCCTGGGCGTCCACCCTGCTTCTGGGCGCGAGCGGTGCGGTAGCAGCCCTTGCCCGTCGCAAGCCGGTCGCGTCGGCACTGCTCCTCGCCTCGGCCATCGCTGTATCCCAGCTCGTGCTGCCGCTGGTGTTTCAACGCCAGCTCGGACGCGAGCAGGGCCTGCGCGATTTCATGGCGAGGGTCAACGTACAGCTTCCCGAAAAAGACGCGCCGTTGTTTTTCTACCGCGGCTTTGACTACGGGGCCGTCTTCTATGCCGGTCGCAACGTATACCGCGTGGACGAGCACCTGCCCTTGTTCGACGAGCAGGACACCTGGCTGCTGGTAAACGAAAAGTCCCTGCCGCCGGACGGCGACTATCACTTGCAGGAGGTTATGCGCTATACCTACGGCGATAACCCGGGCAGGGAGGCTCTCCTTTTGACCAGGGCGCGGCGCGGGGACAAGGAAAAACGGAAATGAGCGACACGGTCGAGCAGGAGCGCGAAACACGCGAACGCGTGTTTGCGGCGGCAGCGCTGGCCGACGACCTGGTGCTACGCCAGGAAACCGCCCGCCTTCACCCCGCCGACATAGCCGAGATCCTCGACCAGCTCGACGACGATAACGAGCGCCTGTCGGTATTCTCGGTACTCGATGACGCCCGCGCGGCCGAGGTCATAAGCGACGTCGGCGAATCAGCCCGAGCGGCCCTTCTCGCGCGCCTGGCCGACGTGCACATTGCCACGCTGCTCGAAGGCCTCGACAGCGATGACGCCGCTGACCTTCTGGGCGAACTTTCCGAAGACCGCAAGCTGATGCTCCTGCACCGGGCCGACCCGGAGACCCGGCGTGACGTGCAGGGTCTGCTTTCCTATCCCGACGACAGCGCCGGTGGCCTGATGAAAACCGAGGTCGCATCGGTGGATGTTGGAACCACCGTGCGGCAGGTGCGCACCTACCTCAGGCAACACCGCGAGGATTTTCACGATATTCACAACGTCTTCGTCACCGACCACAAGAAAAGACTCGTAGGCTACGTGCCCGTCCGCAACCTGGTCATGGCCAACGACGGTTCGTCGGTGGACGAGATTCTGCTTGATGACTTCGTGTCGGTAAGCGCGACCGTAGACCAGGAAGAAGTCGCTCACCTGTTCGAAAAGTACGATTTGCTTTCGCTACCGGTGGTCGACGCTTCCGAACTGCTGGTCGGTCGCATAACCGTTGACGACGTGGTTGACGTCATAGAAGAAGAGGCCACCGAGGACATGCTCAAGATGGCCGGCGTGGGCGACGAACCGCTGGGCCTGCACGGGCCCGTAAAAGCCCTGCGCACACGGCTTCCGTGGCTGGGGCTGAATCTCCTGACCGCCACCGTGAGCGTTGCGGCGATCTCGCTGTTCCAGGACACCATACACCAGGTAGCCACTGCCGCGGCCTTAATGACGGTAGTCGCCAGCCAGGGCGGCAACGCCGGCGTCCAGACAATGACCCTGGTGGTACGCGGGTTGGTGCTCGGCGAGCTGAGCCCGCATAACACCCGCCGCATCGTAGTGCGAGAACTGGCCATCGCCCTGCTCAACGGCGCGGTACTGGGCTCGGTGGCCGCGGCTACTGTCTACGCGTGGAAGGGAGACGTAAGGCTGGCCACGGTCATGGCAACCGCGATGATCGCCAACATGCTCATCGCCGCGGCCCTCGGCACGCTCGTGCCCATGGGCTTGCGGCGGCTGGGAGCAGATCCGGCGGTAGCCTCGTCGGTGTTCGTGACGGCGGGAACCGACATGCTCGGCTTCCTCGTCTTCCTCGGCCTGCTCAGCGTCGCCCTCGGGATCTAATCACCGTCGGGAATATCGCCGCCCGGCTCAGGCTTCTTCCGAAATATCCCGGTACGAAACCAGGTCGATGTCTTCCCGCGCCGCGAGTTCCTTGCGAACCATCGGGCTGGTGAGCGCGGCGGCCTCGCCCACGCCGTCGTAACGCGGCAGCAACGATCCAGGGTGGCACACCAACTCGGTGACGCCACTCTTGAGAGAAGCGAGCAACTCGACCATGCCTCCCTCAGTCACCGGACGATGACGGCCCAGGATCTCTACCCGGTCGGGTCCGCGGAACCTGCCCGAGCGCAGCCGCCCCCAGGCAAGGGCGGGGCGCATGGCAGCGTTTTCGGCGCGTCGCTCCCAGTCACCCACCACGAACTCCCTGCTGTATTTCCAGGTCGGGCCACAGGGTTTGCGCATGGCCCAGATAGGGTACTCCAGCGAGAGCTCCCTGAGGATGGACAGCACCGAGGGCAGAAGGTGCAGGCCGTAGCTGCTCGAAACGTAGCTCAGTACGAGACCGCCGGACAGGAACTTCTCGACCTGGGCGCGAATTTCGGCACGCAGCTCCTTCTTCAGTCCACCGCCCCTGCGATACAGCCACATGGCCTCGAGGGGACGGTCCACGAAGCGGCCGCCCGCGTCGACCAGGTTGGGTATGTGGCGCCGCGGAAGCGTAGACGTGCCCTCGCACAACACCAGGTGCAACCCGGTACCGAGGCCAGAGCGCATGGAGGCCGAGACCATGGCCGACCGCGAAGCCGGACCGTTAACGCGCAGCCCCGTACTCGAGATTATACCCGAATCGTAACCGTCCATGACGGCGTCGTTCACCTCGGGGTACATGCCGAGGTCGTCCGCCGTTATTATTATTCCCTTGTCTGCCATCGCTGTTGAAACCCTGCCCCCCGGGCGGATATCAGCCGTGGAGCTCCCTGGCAAGCAAGCGCTTCTGGTAAAAGTTCTGCAGGTCGGCTCTCTTGAGCATACCTACGACCCGCTTGGGGTTGGATTCATCAACCACCGGCACCTGCTCCAGGCCGCGCGCGGTTATTAACTGCATGGTATCGTAAAGGTTGTCCGAGCCCGAAACGGTCAGAACCTCCGTCTCGGCCAGCTCGCCTACAACCAGGAACGGCCAGGCATCACGGTGCAACAGCACGGTCTTGAGGTCCTGCATGCTGATTATTCCGGTCAACTCGTTGTCCCGGTTCACTACCGGAAAGTACACGTGATGGCTGTTGGTAACGTAGCGTACAAAATCGGTAACGGCCATCGACTCGGGAATCTGCTGGAAGTCCCTGCTCACCAGGCCCCGGACGTAAAGCCCCCTGAGCAGGTTGGCCTCGGCGCCGGCGTGTATGTCAAGTCCGCGACGACTGAGATCGAAGCTGTCTATGCTGTCGGTCATCAGGCGCCGGGCCACGAGGGTGGCCGTTATGGCGGTGATCATGATAGGCAGCACCACGTTGTAGTCCCTGGTCATTTCCCACAACAGGAATATCGCGGTCATCGGCGCGTGCGTCGAGGCTGCCAGGAAAGCGCCCATGCCGATCAGCCCGAAACTGCCACTCGCGCCCAGCGCCCCGGGTATGAGCATGTTCACCAGCGATGCAAAGCCACCCCCGAACACGGCCCCTATGAACATGGCCGGGGCAAACACCCCGCCCGATCCTCCGCAACCCAGCGTCACGCCGGTCATCGCGATCTTGACCAGTACCAGCGACAGCAGCAGGCCCACGCTGAGGCCACCGGAGAACACCTCGTTCATGGTGGCGTAGCCGCTGGAGCTGACCTGCGGAAAAAATATTAACGACACGCCCACTATGAGCCCGCCGAGCATGGGGGTGACGCTGCGCGACAGCCGCGAACGCTGGAACCAGTCCCTTATCCCGTAGAAAGACTTGATGTAGAAAACCGCGAGCAGGCCGCACATAAGGCCAAGCAAGACGTAGAAGAGCAGCTCGTGGTTTATCGGGTAGTCGAAGCTTGGCGCGTGCAGAACCTGGTGATCGGCGCGCATGTACTGCGACACCACAGTAGACGCGCCCGACGCCAGCACTATGAGCGCGAAGGCCTGGGACTGGAACTCGCCGAGCAGGACGATCTCCTGGGCGAAAAAGACCCCGGCGATCGGGCTGGAAAAAGTCGCTGCGATCGCTGCCGCCGAACCGCAGGCTATGAGCACCCGCAGACGCTCGGCCGACGGACGTATGGCCCTTGAAACCGTCGAGCCAATCGAGCCGCCTATCTGCGCGATCGGCCCCTCGATACCCGCGCTCATGCCCGACCCCAGCGTGATGGCGCTCGACAGGGTCTTGAGCGTTATCCAGCGGCGACGGATGTAGCCGCCCTTGATGTTTACCTTCTCAAGGAAGTTGGGCAGGCCGTAGCCTTGGACCTCACCAGGAAACCAGCGGTCGAGTATGACCAGCAGGAACATGCCGGCCATGGGGACGATGGGGACCAGCCACCACCTTTGGGGCAGCGAACCCAGTCCGTCCAGTACGCTGTCGCCAACATCGCGGCCACCAATTCCGAGGCCACTGCCGAGCTGGTTCCAGAAAAGATCGTGGGCGCCGTCCATGGCCCAGTGAAAGGCCACGTTGGCCAACGCGGTTATCGCGCCGATCAGTATCGCGGCACCGAACAGCCACGCATTGTTTTCCGAGACCAGGCGCCACCAAAGGGCGCTCGCCCGGCCTTCCTGGCCGACCGCCAACTCAGAGTCGCTGCTTACATTGTCCGCGGGGGTCACCGAAGAATCCTCTCTTCAGGATAGCTGTCGCGATGATGGTAAGGGAAGGCTCAATCGCCGATACACGTCAGTCGGCCAATTCGGCCCGGATCTGCCCACAAGCGTCAGCCATCGTCCCGGGGTCGCTTAAGTCCAGCCTGAGCATGCTTTCCCCGTCCCGGTTGCCGTCCCGGCCCCCATGCTTTACGGCCCAGTCGGCCAGTATGCTCGTGGCCACAGCCACCTTGCCCATCATACGCCCATCCGGGGGTTCGCTGCCCAGAGCCTCGAACCACTCCTCCAGTTTTTCAACGTCGCTGGCAGCTCGAAGGGTAAACGTCGCCGCGAGCCGTCCCCAGGCAACCGCGTACACCATCCTGCCGCCGTCGAGAGCGGGCAGCACCGCGAGAAAATGCTGGCCGTACCACTGCAGGGGCTGCTTGCGGTGAACGCGCGCTATGCGCGAAGCCGAACTCCTGCGCGAGCGGCGTCTCGAAGATCCGCCGAGCACTTCCTCCACGTCGAAAGCGTCATCGTCGAGGGCCGCCCTGAACTCCTGCACCTGCTGCGCGTAAGACTGGGAATCAACGGTTTCGTCGCAGGGGCTCGAGCAGCGCCCCTTTTCTTTCAACTCGCAGGCCTTGAACTCCGTCGACACGTCGAGCTCGCCGGCGCAGGTGCGAAGACCAAACCGCGCCGCAAACAAGCGCGCCGCCTCTTCGGCCAGCCCGGGTGTCCCGAACGGCCCGAGGTAAAGGGACCGGTCTGCCCGCAGCCTCGGAGCTACGTAGACGGCCGGAAACTCGTCTTCAAGCGTGACCCGCAGGAAGTGTGGTCGCGGAAGATGCTTACTGCCACGGTTGTAGGTCGGTTCGTAACGACGCACGTGCTCGGCCTCTATCATGGCCGCTTCGGTCTCGGAGCCCGCCGCCTTGACCAACACATCGCAGGTGCTTGCTGCCATGCCCATCTGCCGGTCGCTGAGATGCGGCGCGCCCACGAACCACGGCAGCACGGCCTCGGCCACGTTGTCCGACCGGCTCACGTACAGCGCATCGCCACCCGCGTCGATCATCCTGAAACAGCCCGGCCCGCGCGGCAGCGCCTCGAGACACTGCTGGCTGATGTTTATCTCGTGACGAGGCCGCGGCTCTTCTTCGTCGAGCAGGCCCAGCGCCCCTTCGATGGTCGACACGCCCCGCCCCCTCATGTCTTCAATTAACTTGCCGAGCACACCGGCGGTGACCTCGGCATCGGCCAGCGCGCGGTGCCTGTTGTCGGCCTTGAGTTCAAAGTGCTCGGTCAGGTAGTCAAGCGCCACGCGTCGCAGCTCGGGCCAGGTACGCCTGGCCAGCTCCACCGTGCACAGGTAGGGCAAGTCCAACGAACGTCCGAGTAGCTGGCGGCAGCCGGTATCGAGTACGGTCACGTCGAAGGCCGCGTTGTGCGCCACCAGCACCGCGTCGCCGGCAAACTCGACGAAGTCGGCCAGTACCTCCGCAAAGGGAGGCTTGTCGGCGACCATTTCGTCGGTGATGCCGGTGATACGCGAAACGTAGGGGGGAATAGGCGAGCCCGGGTTCACCAGCTGTTCAAACCTGCCGGTGATCTCGCCGCCCACGTAGCTCACCGCGCCCACCTCGGTGACGCCCCCGCGGCCCGGGCTGTTGCCCGTACCCTCGAGGTCGACCACGACAAAGGGCACACGCGAAAAATCCCTGCTGAAGTGGTTGTCGGTGTCCGCCTTCCAGTTGCCGCTGTCGCGGTCCTTGCTGAAACGCGCGTCGTCGCTCAGCAGGCGGTGAATAAAGTTGCGGCCAAACTCGGTGTCCTCACCGCTGCCGGGGAATACATGTCGCAGCAGGCGAGCGGGGGTGCCCTCATCGGGACTGTCGAGAAGCAACTTGTATATATCGGTGTGCAAAACAGTGTTCCGGTAGAGTTCAGCCGAACATGGAACGCCGCGGGCGCTCCAGCAGCGACTCGACTATGCGCCGCAGTTCGTCAGCAGAGGCTTTCTTTATGTCAGTCATGTTGGCCTCGTGGCTCTCGACCTCGCCCTTGACCGCCGACTCGTGGCGGTCAACCTCCGCGTTCATCAAGTCAACGTAGCGATCGAGTCTACGCGAGATTTTGAGAAACACCCGTTGGCCCGGACTGAACGAAGCCTGGCATAGCGGGCAACGCAGCACGGTACCGGGCGAAAGGAACCTGAAGTCTACTTCGTACTCACCCTGGCAGCTCCGGCACAGCACGGGCACCGGGAAATCGAGCACTGAATTGGCCTCCACCACGGGGGCCGTGGCTACAGCAGCGGGAGCCGGGGGCGCAGCCGCCGCGCCTTCAGTCGCAGTGGACCCAGCCTCAGCCGCAGGCTCGCCCGCGTCGGCCCCACCGGCGTCATCCGAAAAGCGCGACGGGAAGCTGTCGCCGAAGTTCTCGTCGGGGTGCAGGACCCGCGCTCTTTCTATCAGTTGCACTTCGGTCTCCGGGCGATCGGGATCCGGAATGCAACAGTCAACGGGACAGACCACCGCGCAGGCTTCTTCGTCAAAAAAACCAACACACTCACTGCACCTGTCAGGAATTATGTAGAAAAAATCGTCGGACAACGCCTGGTGGGCCGAGCCCTCGTGCTGATACTCTACTCCACCCTCGTAGATCGCCGTGTTGGGACACTCCGGCTCGCAGGCGGCGCAGTTTATACAATCGTCGGTTATTACCGTAGCCATATCTCCTCATTCTGACTACACCGACGGAGAAAGACAAAAATCGTCCATCGCAGCAACCCCCCTTAAGGGGGTGACCAAAATATCGTCTTGTCAGCCTTCCGCGCGACGGCTACTCTGCAAGACCTTGTTCATTAAGCGCTTTCTTCTGACCCTGAGGCAGAGCACCGGGCTTCGCCGCCGCCTCGAGGGCTACACGGTATCGGCCCTGTTCCACCTACTGCTGGTGTTATTGCTGGCCACGATCACCATATCGGCTGGCGGAGAAGGCTTCGGCCTGGGCCTGAGATCAGATAAAACGCGGGTGCATCTTTCGCTCAAGGAAGAAAGCGTCGATGAAGCCGACCTCGAAAACCTCATTGAGACGGTCGAGATAAAGCCGATAGAGGTGCAAAGGGTGCGGCCCCAGGACGTGCGCCTGCCCGAGCTGGCCAGCTTTGCCGCTCCCATGCCCAGCGCCGATCGGCTGCGCGACCTGTCGTCTCGCCACAACCCCACCGCGAGCACCGGCAGCCGCTCGGCCCGTTTTGGTAGCTTTCTGGGCAGCCTGCGCAAGTCGGGACTGGACGTCGCGCTGGTGGTCGATTCGACCGCGAGCATGCAGGATGTCATTGACGATATAAAGGACAACAGCCTCCAGCTGGTCGGCCGCATACAGGAGCTGGTGCCGATAGCGAGAATTGGAGTGGTCGCCTTTCGCGACCGAGGTGAGCGCTTCGTAGTTCGTTGGTCCGATCTCAGTTTTCACGGTAGCAAGATCCGCGACTTTATCGGCGACATCGAAGCTGGCGGTGGTGGTGACTGGGAAGAGGGTGTACGCCAAGGCGTCGAAGCCGCCATGGACGAGCTGTCGTGGCGACGCAGGTCTAAGAAAGTAATCATAGTGATAGGCAGCTCACCGCCGCACGCCTCCGATCTCGACGCCATCGACGCGCTGGCCAGGGAATTCAACGGTACCGGCGGGGTGCTCAGCACCATCGACCTGACCCGCCGCATGCACGAACGCTACGAGATCCGACTCCACACCTGGCTTTACGGCGAGCCCCCGGACAAAATCTCTCCCCTGCCCGAGTTCTACCAGGAAGTCCGACGCAGCTACCGGGCGATGGCCAACGCGGGCGGAGGCGAAATGGCCGCCCTCGGCAGCGACGAAGAACTGGCCGAGCAGGTCCTCTACTTTGCCTTCGGCTCGCAGTGGCAGAAAGAAGTAGACCGTTTCAAGGCCGTGTACTGAAAACTAAGAAAACAGAGGAGCCCCTTTTCATGAACAAGCGCAAAAACTCCACCACACCCGGGTCGGCGAGCAAGGCTGCCGTCTTCAATGCCACTGCCTTGCTGCTGTCGGCCGTGTTCCTGCTGTCGGCGACGCCGGCGGCGGCCCAGGAGGGCGCTGCGAAGGCGGCCAACGGTGCCCTCAACTACAGCCTCATGGACCTCGTGCAATTCGGCGGCATCGTGGGCTACGTCATCCTGCTGTTGTCGGTGGTAGCCGTCGCCCTGATCGTGGAATACACGCTGTCAATCAGGCGTAAGACCCTCATGCCTGAAGAAGAACGCGTGGACCTGCGCAAGATGCTCGACGAAGGACGCTTTGACGAGCTGCGGACAAAAACCGCCTCGGGTGAGAGCTCGTTCTTCGGGCGCGTAGTTTCGGCAGGGGTAAAGGAACACGACCGCGGCTACGAAGCTGTCGTCAAGGCGATGGAAGATAGCGCCGACGAAAACGCCGGCCGGCTGCTGCGAAAAATCGAACACCTCAACATGATCGCCAACATCGCACCCATGCTCGGCCTGCTGGGTACCGTGATGGGCATGGTCAATTCGTTCAACCAGATATCGGTCGCCGTCGGTGGCGTTGATCCGCGCAGGCTCGCGGGCGGTATATTTGAAGCCTTGATGACCACCGTCATGGGCCTGATCGTGGCCATCCCCTCCTTGTATGCCTTCGGCATGTTCCGCAACCGGGTCGACGCGCTGTCGGCCGAGGTAGTGGCCGAGGCCGAGGACGCAGTGTCGCCGCTGAGGAACGGAATCTCCGGCAAGTGAAAGGAGCTCACTCACACCGGCCGAGGGCGATCTCATTTCGGGCGACCGCGATGATAGACATGGCATTTCTGCTCATAACCTTCTTCATCATGTCGATCCGTTTCGGCCAGGCGGGAGAAGAAACCATAGAGCTGCCCAACGCCGACCAGGCCCGCGAGGTAACCGACGAGCGCGTTGAGCTCGTGACCGTCAACGTGTCGGGCGAAGGCGTGTACCTGGTGTCGGGCGTACAACGGTCAAGGGCTGAACTGTACCGCTACATCGAGGCGCGCAAGGCAGAGGCCAGCGAACACCGCAAACTCGAAATCGTGGTGCGCGGCGACCGCTCGAGTCGTTTTGAGAACGTACAGGCGGTGATGCGGATGGCTGCCGACGCCGGGGTCACCGACGTGAGCCTCGCGGCCTTACAGGCCACCGACGACGTGGAGCAGAGGTAGGGCCTTGCGTCGACCGAGAACATCGAACTCCGATCGCGGATCGGGCGAGCTGCACATGGCGCCGCTGATCGACTGCGTGTTCCTGCTGCTCACCTATTTTCTGTTCACCATTTCGTTGGCGACCGTCGAGGGCCTACTGACTTCAAAGCTCGCCATGGGCGGCGAAATGGAAGAGAAGCGCTTCGACCTCAAGCTGCAGGAGAAAGAAACCATCGTACGCCTGGTCCACGCCGGCGAGAGCGTGCAGTACTTCATCGACGACTGGCCCGCAGCTGACTTCGCCGCCGTGGCCGAGCACCTGAAAGGCATCCCCGAGCAATCGCTGGTGGTCATCGATGCGTCTGCCTCTATTCCCTACGAACACGTCATCCGCCTCTACAACCAGTGCCTGCGCCTATCGCTGGCCAACGTGGTCTTTCCTCTTTCTTCGCGCAGCGGGACCATGGGGACAGCCCCGCGCCTGTGAAAGTAGCGCCTCTAACTGGAGCCGCGGTGCCTGCCGTGATCCTGGCTACCGTATTGACGGCGCTGTCGCTGCTGCCCGGGATCGCGGCGGCCGATGACCTGGAGGAGCTGCGCGGCCTGCTGCGCGAGGTCACAGCCCGGGCCGAGTCGCTCGACCGCCGCGCCTGGAATCGCGATGCGGAGAAATCGCTTACCGAGAAAGCTGAGAATGCCGTGGACCTGTTCCACCGCCTGGCCGGCAGCGGAAAGATGGACAGCCCCACTGCGCAGTTGACCCTGTCAACCGTCGAGCGAACCCGCGAGCGGTACACCACCGAGATCCGGCGTATGCAGGACGACGTCATAGAGGTGGACGGCGACCTCGAGGCCGCCCAAGACAGCGCCGCCTGGAAGCAGCGCGAGGTGTTGGCGCAAAGACTCCTCTACCGACTCAACTGGATTCGCTATGAGCTTGCGATGCGCTACGAAAGTCGCGGGCAGCAACGCACGCGGCTACTGCAACGCGCCGAACGGGGTTTCGCGGACTTCCTTGGCGCGAGCGATCGTGCAGTGGCCCTGGAGTGTCTCTACGGACACGGCCTGACTCTGAAGGCGATGAAGCGATACGACGAGGCTCTCGACGACCTCCATGCCGCACTCGACATGAGCCCGGCCGCCGCGCGAGCCACCGACATACGAGCAGCGGTGGCTGGCATCGCCTTGGCCACCGGTCGAATCGAAACCGCCTTGCGACAGACCGCAAGCCTGCTGGCCGGCGCCGGCAAAGAAGAGGACCGGTTGCGCGCCACGTTTCTGCGGGCCAAAGCCCTGCTGCTGGCCCTCGGAAAATACCGCGACCGCTACGACGACCGCAGCAGGGGTTCCATGCGCCTGGAGGCGGCGCGCATGCTCGAGAGATTGCACGCCAGCCCCGGCTACTGGCGCTCCAAGGCCAGCCAGTTGGTAGACGCCGGGGTAGAGGACCCCCTGGAATGGACAGCGGCCGGCACCGGTGGATTCGTAACGTTGCTCATCGCCGACTCGCTGAGAAGGCGTGGTGACTGCCCGCGGGCGCAGCCGCTGTACGATGCTCTCTTTGAACGCAATGAATACCTGTCCGAGGCCAGGCTTGGACGCGGCTTCTGCTTCTTCCATTCGGGCAAGTGGGAAGACAGCATCACCGAGCTCGGGCAGGCCCTTGAAGAAGCCGGCCCGGTGGCTCGGGAACAGGCCGCCTGGTTCATGTTCAAGGCCGCCGAGTCTCTGTACCTCTCGGCCGACGATCAGGCACGCGACGCAGCCGCCTTGCGCTACTCTAAACTCGCCCGTGCATTCGTCGACGCCGCGCCCCGCCACGAGAACGCCTGGGAAGCGTGGTTCCGCCTCGGTGAGTGGCACCGCGACCATCGCCAGTACCTCGACTGTGCCGACGCTTTCGCGCGTGTACGCGGCGACGCCGCTTTCATGCTCAAGTCGAGATTCCAATCGGCGCAGTGCGCGTTCCAGTCGATCACCGACCGCGACCCGGGCGATGACCCCGATATCGACGAGCTGGCAAACGCGCTCGCGTCACTGGACGGTTTCCTCTCGCACTCCGCCGACTTCCGTAAGCGGACATCGGCTGGCCGAGGTACCGCCGGTTTGCTGGATCCGCTCGAGGCAAGGGCAACGGTGATGGCCGCCGCGCTGGCGGGCCGACTCGAAGCTGCAAGCGAATCGCTGAAGCCATCGGCAGTGGACAGGCTTGCCGGCTTCGAGCTGCAGTTTCCCGAGCAGGCCGACCTGCTGCCAGAGGTGCTCGTGCTGCGGGCCTACTCTTTCCGTCGCCTGCAGGACCCGGTCCGGGCCGCCCGGGCGGTAGACCAACTGGCCGGACTCGACGGCAACGAGGGTAATGAGCAGCTGCGCAAACTTGGAGTGCTGTTTCTCAAGGACGCGGCCAGCATCGCCCAGGACGGCGACGAGGCCCTGGCCCGGAGCTACAGGAAGATCGCGCTCAGTGCCTGGGAAGGACTGCTCGCGCACACTGACGCAGGGGACCCGCGCGCCGCCGACATCCGCCGCCTGGTCGTCGACCTACGAAGCCAGACCAGCTCCTGAGCGCCGCTGGCAAAAGCTGCCGTTCAGTTCAGCCGCCGTCTTCGAGCTCGACCAGGAAGCCCTCGGTCTCGCCCGTTGCACGATCTGCCATGATGACCCGGGCGCGATCGTAATCACCCTCGCTGTAGTAGACAAAACCTTCGATGACCTGTCCCGGCTCCAGCTGGGCCGAGTGCAGCAAGCGGCGCTCCATGATAGCCGCCGCGCGTTTCACGTCACCCAGTGACTCGCCGGCCTGCTCGGCGCGACGGCCCGCCTTGCGCAAACTCGACAAGGCGACGTCCATTTCAAGCGGGTAAGCACGCAGCCTTTTGCCCGTGCGCCTGAGAACAACGTCGGCCGGGTGAAAGCGGTAGTGCCGCGAGCTGCCGTTTTCTATTCTCACTTTGACGGGTAGCAGATCGGCGGCCGACAGGTTTGCCTCGAAGTCGAGCACGGTAGAAAAACCGCGGATCGGTTCCAGCGTCACGATTACTCCCACGGCTTCCTTCTTTCGCTCTACGTGTTTGCGTGGCGGTGGCCGCGTGGTCACCACGCCGGCATCGGCTGGGGCTGATGATTTCTTCTTCAGGTCGGCCGCCCTGACGTCTTCTGCGCTGAGATCGGCGCGGCCGGTTATCGACAGGAACACAACCCTCTCAAAGTACTGCTCTCCGGCGATTCCATTCTCCGAAGGGACAATGTGAACACCGTTGGCGTCGCAATGTATTCTGACAGTGCCTGAAATGGTCTCCTCTTTGTCGTGGCGCTCGGCACTGATGAAACCCGGGCTACCGGGCGACGCCAGTCGAAAAGCCGTCACCGTCATTCTCGCCTGTCGCAGCGAGTCGTGGACGTAGCGGTTGGCCTGGTCGCAGGTCAGCCGGTCGGTGTGGATCTCGTAGAAGCGCGTAATGGGCGTGCAAGCGAACAGTACCCCGGCCGCAAGCACGACGACCGCCCTGCTGATGGCCTTCATTTTTGAGACACCCGCGTGCGGAATACCAGGCCGACGTTGTCGACTGCCGCGGTGGCGTTCATGAGCACAACCGTAACGAAGGCGGGCTCAAGCAGCCAGCGGGTTACAAACACTCCGGGAAAAACCGCCAGGCCGCCCAGCAGTGCCAGCACGTAATTAGCTACGCCCGCGGCGTGTCCCCGCTCTGAGCTCAACATGCCCTGGCCACGCCGGGAGGTGATCAACCACCTCCCCGAGTAACTGCCAAAGGACAGGACCAGGGCCGCGACCGGAAGCCAGTTGGCATGCTCGGTGTAACGCACGGCCGAACCGGTAAGGGGGTGACTCCAGGTGGTCGCGAGCGCGAAGCCGGTGAAAGCCAGGGCGAGGAAGGCAGCGTCCGACAGGTTATCGACCAGGCGACCGGTGTTGCTCTCCTCGTGTCGGGTCCTTGCCACCCTGCCGTCGTACCAGTCGCTGAGGCAGGCCAGCACGACAGCCGGTAACACCAACGCAGACGTCGGGGTGCGGGCCAGCTCAAGCAGTACCAGGACGCCCAGCAACACCCTGCTCAGGCTGAGCAGGTGCTGGGGCCCAAACACCGGCTTCACCCTCCGCTCCAGCAGGCGAAGCAGCCCTGGGCCAACTCGGTGATCAAGGAACCGTCGTCGAGGTCGACCAGGTAAACCGAGTTAGCGCGATTGTCGTCGGGGTTTCCACCGGCGGCGGTCAACCGCCCGGACAACAGCATCGACCGTCCATCGGCAGAAACCAGGGGATGAGAAACCGCGAACTGGTCAAAAAACTGGAGGAAATAGGTCATCTCGGGGCTGGGTATGAGCAGTGGGCCCGGCCCGTTGGTGTCTCCCTTATCATCGAAAACCGATATCCTCACGCCCTGGCCTTCGTCAACGCCCACAGACACCAGCCTGTTGCCCTTGCCGGCCCAGAAAAAACTCACCACGTCGCTGTCGTGAACTACCCTGGTGTTTCCACTGCGCACGTCGACCAGGGTGACGCCGGTAAACACGTGGGGGCTCTCGCCGAGGGCCTGCGAAATCGCCAGCGTGCGGCCGTCCCGTGACCAGTCCATGACCACGTGACCCTCCACCGGGCACACGATCTCGCTTACGCCATCCTCAACCCGATACACGGCGAGAAACTCCTGCTCGCCGGCACTCGCGTCCACGTACGCCAACCTGTCACCCGCGGGCGACCACACCGGCACGCGGAATTCGCCGGGCTCGAGGCTCGCGACCTCGACCGCACACTCGCCAACGTCCAGCAACAACAAGCGCGCGTCCTCGGATAAACTCGCGCTGCCACCAACGTGCACCGCCAGCATGCCGACCCCCGGGTCGGGAGACCAGGACCAGAACAACGGCGAGCCGTGCTCCACGGCCTCGAGCACGGTGGGACCATCCAGTCCTACGGTGCCGCCACGCGATACAAGATCGAGGTGGAGGCCATCGCTTGCTTCGTAGAGTATCGCAATGTGCTGGCCGTCGGCAGACCAGTTGTGGCACACCGGGGTCACCTGGGTGCTGCGCCACAGCTCCCGCATGCTCACACCGTCGCGCTCTACGAGATACAGGGCCGAGTCGGTTTCGGTTTCCTGGCCGGCGCACACGCCGAGGCAGGCAAGCCTGTCGCCGGCAGGCGAGAACACAGGCCAGGCGTAGTAACGCCGGTCGGCCTGTTCGACCCAGCCCCAGGTCAGCCGATGTGGTTCGCCGCCGCGTACTGATTCGTAAACGTCGCCGTCGTTGCCCACGAGGACAAAGTTGCCGTGCTGCCCCGTCCCCGGCCCGAGGTCCGCCTGCTCAAGCGCGGGCGCTTTATTTCCTACCGCTATACCAACCGCCACTCTTCCAACCGCCACTACTCCGCCACCACTCTTCGAGTCGCAACCCTTCCACCGCTGCACGTCCGCCCATCAGCGGGTGCGCAACAGCAGGTACAACGCTCCGTCTCCACCGTCACGACGAAGCGCGCTGCTGTACGCGTCCACGCCCAGGTCGGCTCCTACCGCTGACAACCAACGCGGTATTTCTTCACAAAGCACACCGCGACCACCGTTCGAGCCCCTGCCCTTGCCGGTTACCACCAGTGCGCAACGCTCCCGTGCCGCCCTGCAGCGCGCAATAAAAACACGCACCGCCCCGATGGCATCTTCCAATACCATGCCATGGAGGTCAAGATTGGATTGCACAGGGAACTCTCCTCGCTCCAGTCTCGAGACCAGGTCGCGACCCAGACCCTGCCTGGCCGCCTGCGCGGGACCCAGGTCGACCATGGAGTGGGCCACCTGCTCCAATCGGTGATTCTTGAGCCCTCGGCCGCCAACGGGGGGACTGTTGGAGCTCAAACGAGCAGCACCACCGCCACCGCTGAGCGGATTCACCCCCGCCACCGCTTCCCTGAATAGTGCGATTTCGTCAACAGGCGAAGACTGGAAATGCCCCCCGTCGACCTTGGTGTCCTCGCCTGCAGACGCTGCCGGCCCGGCCGGTGAAGCCACGCGGCCATCGCGCTCCTCGGGGCTCTGCTCGCGGCCCTTTACCCGTTCAAGCGCGTCTTGAAAGGGATTGTGGGACAAACCCTTGGCCGCGTCCTTCTCGCTGTCGCGTCTCGCCACTACCCCCTGATCATACTCCTGTGAGCGGCCTTCGCCCAAGCCCGCGACAAAAGAAGGGCACCCGGCATCCGGCCAGGGAGGTGGCTGGCCATGACCGGGCTGCGGGGATAGCTTCCGGCTTTTGCCCCGGAGGTAACCATGAAGCGCGAGCTGACGTTTTCCCTGTTCTTACCGCAAGCAGCCACCGACTGGCCGGCCCTTCGAGCCAAGGCCCTGCTCATCGAACAACAGGGCTGGGACGGCCTCTGGCTGGTCGATCACTTCTTCGCAGGCGGATCCCGGGGCCTGGATTTTTTTGAGGGCTGGACCGCCCTGTCCGCCCTGGCAGAGGCCACCGACCGGCTTCGGCTTGGCCTGCTCGTGAGCTGCAACTCCTACCGCAACCCGGCATTGGTGGCGAAAATGGCCTGCACGCTCGACCGCATCAGCGACGGCCGTCTCGAGCTGGGCATGGGCAGCGGTTGGATGGAAGAAGAATACCTGGCCTACGGCTTCGAATTTGCCGGCGTACGCGAACGCCTCGATCGACTGGACGAGGGTCTCGAAATAATACGCGGCATGTTAAGCGGGGGGAGCACAACTTTCGAAGGCCGCTACTACAAGGTACTCGACGCGCCCTGCGAGCCCCGGCCCGTGCAGGAGCCCTTGCCCATAACCGTGGGCGGCGCGGGCGAAAAGGTGTTGCTGCGCATCGTCGCGCGCCACGCAACGCGCTGGAACTGCCCCATGCCCGAAGCGCCCGAGATTCCCAGGCTGCGAAAGGTGCTCGAGGCTCACTGCAGGGAAGTCGGACGTGACCCCGACGAGATAACCATAAGTGAGCAGACCGCGGTGATCATCGGGCGCGACGAAAAACAGGTGGCCGAAAAACTCGAACTGGCAAAACTCATGATTGGTGGCTTCGTGGACATCGAAACCATGACAGTGGTGGGCACACCCGACCAGGTTACCGAGAGCCTGCTGGCTAAGACCAGGGGCGGGGTGACAGACTTCACCGTTCTTTTTGGCGATTTCGGCGAGCCCGATTCACTCGAGCTTTTCAGCGAACAGGTCGTGCCCGCCCTGCGCGAGGGCTTCGCCTCGAGCTGATCGGACCGCCGGACTCCGCCCGCGTCAGCCGATGTCGGACTTGGGCGCGGACTGCATGTACTCGATGAACTTCTCGGCCGCCGGGCTGAAGTGCTTGCCCGTGCGGTGGATTATGCCGATCGGCCGCGTCATGCCCGGGTCGGTCAACTCGAGTTTAACCAGGCTGCCGTTGTTGACCTCGTTGATGCAGGCCTTCTCGGGAATAATCGCAATGCCCGCGCCTACCTCGACCAGCCGCTTGACCATTTCGATGTTGTCCAGTTCGGCGACGTACTGGACCTCAACGTTACGCTCCGCAAAACGTCGATCGAGAGCCAGGCGGGTGGGGATGCCCTTTTCGAAGCCAACGAACTTCTCTCCCTCGAGATCGGCCAGCGCGATCTTGCCGCGCTCGGCCAGCGGGTGTTCGGGAATACAGACGACCACCAGTTGGTCGGTTCTGAAATCGAGGACGGTGATCTGGGCGCGGGCCGTGGGGTAAGCTACGATGCCCAGGTCGACGTTGGCCCGTAGCACCTGCTCGTAAACGTGGCTCGAACGATCGTACTCGAGGTAAACGTTGACCATGGGAAAATCAGCGAAGTAGGCCTTCAGCGGTTCCGAAAGTTCGTACAGGCCAACGCTGTGAACGGTGCCCACGCGGATGCTGCCCGTCACCACGTTGCTCAGCCCCTGCAGCTGGGCCTCCATTTCGTTGAAGGTGTGCAGCAGCTCGCGCGCGCCACGATGAAGAATGTCGCCGGCGGCCGTGGGCCTCACGCTCCCACGCTTCCTGTCGAGCAAGCGCTTACCGTAGCGCTCCTCGAGACCCCGGACCTGCTGGCTTACGGCCGACTGGGTTATGTAGTTCTGCGTGGCAGCCAGCGAGAAGCTCTGGTTCTCCACCACGTCACAGAAAATCTTCAGTGTCTCTATATGCATGACTGCCTCGCCCTGGTTATTACTATTCGTTATCAACAGCGCAGCGAACTGTTGGATTACTTATGCATACGTCCAGCGGCGGCTCAAACCCACGCTTCAGCTTATACTGGTAGATGATTTGGTGTGAGTAACTTACAGTTGGCTCAAGCCGCTCTTTGACGGGTGACTTTTGCCTGCCCGCTTCCCGGTGCTAAAGCGTCTATCCATGGCTGGCAACTCGCTTAACGTACTTCTCCTTGCCGGGGGACCGTCGGGCGAACACCCCGTGTCGCTGAGGTCGGCCCGCGCGGTGCGCGAATCCCTGCTGGCCGCCGGCCACGCGGTAACAGTGCTGGGAGTGACCGGCTCGGGGGCCTGGAAGGCAGGCGATTTTGACGACTTGCTCGAAAGAGCAGCCACCGAGCTGGTAAACGTGGACGAGCAGGCCGGGCGAGCGGTCAGCCTGGCCTGGGACGGCACGCACAGCAGGCTGCTCTATCTCGACGACGGCTCAAGCGTAGACGTAGCCAGGCCCGACCTGGTGTTTCCGGTCCTGCATGGGCCCGGTGGTGAAGACGGCAGCCTGCAGGGCTTGCTCGACTGCAACCACCTGCCCTACGTGGGCTCCGGCTGTGCGGCCTCGGCCCTGTGCATGGACAAACTGCTGTCCAAGCAGCTGGCCGCCGCCGCCGGGATAGCGCAGGTTCAGTTCTTCGACGCCTCGGGCCTCGACGCCGGCGAGACAGCAGCGCGGCTGGACCAGGCCTTCGGCTACCCCTGCTTCGTTAAGCCGGCCAACCTGGGCTCCTCGGTAGGTATCAGCAGGGTTGCCTCGGCCGGGGACCTGCAGGCGGCGCTGGCCGAAGCCCGGCGCTGGGACCAGCGGGTCATCGTTGAACAGGGCACGGATGCCAGGGAGATAGAGCTGGCGATGCTCGGCGACTGGTCCCAGGTGGCTATATCGCCGCCCGGAGAGATCGTTTCGCCCGGCGGCTTCTACGACTTCGAGCAGAAGTATAGCGGCAACAGCGAAACCACCTTGCTGGTCCCCGCCGATCTCGAAGATGCCACCCTCGCCGAGATGGAAGACTTCGCGCGCCGTTTCTGGCGTGTCGCGGGTTGCCACGGCCTGTGCCGCGCCGATTTCTTTGTTGAGAAATCCACGCAGCGGGTTCTCTTCAACGAGGTCAACACCATGCCCGGCTTCACGCCGATAAGCATGTACCCGCGCCTGTGGGCCGAGGCCGGAATACAATCGGCCGAGCTGGTGGACAGCTTGCTGAGAATCGCCCTTGAGCGCGCCGAGCTCAGCTCCGCAACACGCGCCTGAGCGTTTTCCCCGACGGGTTGCGGGGCAGGGAGTCGGCAAACTCCACCGTGCGCGGCTTCTTGTAAGCTGACAACAGCGCCGCGCAGTGCTGCTTGAGTTCCTGCTCGTCCACTTGCGCACCGGGCCTGCACACGACCACTGCGTGCACCGATCGGCCCCACTCGGGGTCATCACGGCCGACCACGGCTGATTCCAGTACCGCGGGATGGCTGGACAAGGCGTCCTCCACCTCGCGCGGGTGGACGTTGAAGCCGCCGGTGATGATGGTGTCATCGAGACGGTCGAGCACTGTAAGAAAACCTTCGTCGTCAAAAAACCCGAGGTCGCCGGTGTGCACCCAGCCCTGCTCGTCGAGCCCGCGGGGGTCGCGCTCGTCAGCCGAAGCCTGGCCCGGCGATTTTTTTCCGGCCCGCCAGTAGCCACTCATGGTGTTGGGGCCGCGAAGCAGCACTTCCCCCGGCAACGCGCCAACGACATCCCGCCCCGCCTCGTCGACTACCCGCACTTCGACCCGTCGCGCCGGCCGGCCGCAGGATCTCAACCTGCTGCTGCGTTCGTCGAGGCTTCCCGACAAGGGGTGCTCGGACTGGAGCAACGTTGTTGCCGGCCACGTGCACTCGGTGAGACCGTAGATCTGTATGAACACCTGGCCAAGCAACTCGAGTCCCTGCAGCAGCCGATCCACGGGCATGGGCGCGCCGCCATAGATGACCCTGCGCAGCGAAGAGAGGTCGGCGGCAACAGAGTCGCGGTCGAGAACCCGCGCGAGCATGGTAGGCACAAGAAAAACCGAGGTCACCGCGTGCGCGCGCACCAGGGGCCCGAAGCAACGGGCGTCAAAACGATCGAGTAACACCGCCCGGCCACCGCCGAGCAAACAGGGCAGCAGCATCGCACCAGCAGCGTGGGTCATCGGCGCCACCTGCAACAACACCTCGTCACGGCCGGGGTCGCCCAACACCTCGGTCACCGCCTCAATCGACCCGTCGTAACAACGCAGCGGCTGTACGACCCCGCGCTGTTTGCCCGAGGTCCCCGAGGTGTAGCGTATCCTTACAGCATCGTCTTCAGCGGGCGCGGCCCAGCCCTCCTGCGCCCATCCCTTTCCGCCAATGGGAGCAGCAAGCAGTTGCGACCAGTCCTCGCTGCCTACGAATACCAACCGGCAGCTCTCGGGAATCTGTACCGACCCCACCAGCCCCGCGCACTCGTTGGACACCAGCAGCACGCCGGGACTGCAATCAGCCAACAGCCCGGTAAGCTCGGCCGCCGAGCTGCGCGTGTTGAAGCTCACCCAGACGAAGCCGGCCACGAGGCAGGCCCACTCGCTGGCCACCATCTCGCAACTGTTGTGCATGAGGACCGCGAGCCGGTCGCCGCGGCGCAAGCCCCCATCGGCGAGCCCCGAACACAACCCCATTACCATGGAGTAGAGTTCTTCCCAGGTGGTCCGCCCCGTTACCGGACCGCCGCCGGGGTCATCAGGATCCGAGCTGACAGTGAGCAGTGCGATATCGCCGGCCCAGCGCCGGGCCGCCTGCTCGATACGATCGGCCAGGTTCAAGCAGCCGGCCCCTCGCCGGTGAACTCCAACCACGCGACCTCAACGGCGCGTTCCAGCTCGTCCACGGTGCCGTTGTTCTCGATCACCCGGTCGGCCACCGCGCGGCGCGCATCGTTGTCGGTCTGCGCGGCCACCCGCAGGCTCACTTCGTTTACGGTCATGCCCCGCCCCGACACCAACCTGCCCACCACCAGTTCGGGGTCGGTGAGCACGGCCCACAGTTCGCCCTCACCGCCGGTCCAGCCGGTCTCGGTCATCAACGCGGCCTCAACCACGACCACGCTTTGCGGGTGGTCGCGGTGGGCATCGGCCATGCGCCCCGCAACCTCGCTTCGCACCAGCGGATGAATGAGCCCGTTGAGCTGCGCGAGCTTGCTGCGATCGTTGAAGACCACTTGCCCGAGCAACTGCCGGTCGATGCTTCCGTCAGGAGCCAACACACCATCGCCGAACAGTCCGAGCACCGCCGCGTGCCCGTCGGTGCCGGGGAAATAAATCTCGTGGGCAATACGGTCGGCGTCGATAACCACTCCGCCGAGCGACGCCATTATGGCGGCGGCCGTGGATTTTCCGGAGCCGATGCCCCCCGTGAGACCTATCATTCTACTCATGGCTTTATTCTAAGGCTGCGCAGGATAAACAGAAGAGCGGTGCTGGGGCCAATGGCCCGCGCCGATAGAGCCGCACTGGACAAGCCACCACAGGATACTCGCTCCCCCGGGCCCGGCGACGCGGCTTCGACCGCACTCGTATTCCTGTTGTCGCTGCTCTTCCTGTTCAGCTTTGACCCCCTCTCGCGTCCACTGGGCCTGGATCCCGCGACCTGGGATTACATGTCGGTAGAGGTCTCGCGCGGACTTGTACCCTACAGGGATATTTTTCTTCACAAGACGCCGTTGGCCGCACTGCTCGGGTCCACCGGAGCGCTGGCGGCAAGCGCCGTGGGCGCCCGGCCGGTGGCCGGGGTACACCTGCTGTACCTGCTGTTCGCGGCGGCAGCCCCTACTCTCCTTTTTGCTCTCATGGGCGGACGGCGGGCGCTGCTGGTGGCACTGTCGTCGGCCCTTTTCATGCTGTCGGCTGACCAGTGGGTAGTCGCCGCTGTGGAAGGGGCAAGGCCCAAGGTGCTAACCGTTGCCCTGGGCCTGGCCGCACTGCTCGCGAACCGCCGCGGTCGCCCGCTCGTTGCGGGTATAGCCGCCGGCGCTGCTACGTTGTGCTGGCAACCGGGCCTCTGTTTCTTTCTGGGTGCGGCCTTCGAACTCCGGCGGGCGCCGTCGTCTCTCCTGCGCTTGCTGGCTGGCACGGTTGCGCCGGTGGCCCTGTTGCTGGCCTGGTTGTGGCATCACGCTGCGCTGGCTGACTTCTTTGCACAGGCGGTGACGTTCAACTTTGACTACATAGCCTTTCACGCCAGTGCTCCCTCCCACAGCGTCGCCAGGGTGCTGCGCCAGCTGCTCGCTTGGAACGGGCCGGAGATGTTTTTGCTCGTGCCTGCTTTGCTGGCTCTGTTCGTTACTCGCCGCGACCTCTCCGTGTCGGGACTGGCAGTGGCCACCGCCGCCTACCTGGGCATGACGCTGGTGAGCTTCCAGGCCTGGCCGGATACGCTACTGCTTATTCCCGGGATGGCCGCGCTGCTCGGCGCGGGCCTGCCGCGCTTGTGCTCCCGCCCCGCGATTGCCCACTTACGGTTTGCAGTGCCCCTGCTCGCCCTCGCGCTGGCCCTGACCCCCAGCCGCGATCGCCTGTCGCCCCCGCTTGACCTGGCCACGCAGCAGGCCAAATTCCAGCAACTGGCCGCCCATTTGCCCCCGGACGCACGCGTTATCGCCGTGGGTGTACCCGAGCTACTGCTCCACCTCGATCGCCGCAACGGCTGGAAGTGGCCTTACATGTGGTTCGGGGTCGACGCTTTCGCCGCAGAACAGTCGGGAGGAATGGACGCCCTGCTGGCCGATCTCGACAAGGACCCTCCGCGACTGATGGTAATAGGGCGACGCTGGCACGGGCCGTTACGCCGTGACTTTGACGCCTGGGCCGAGAGCCGATACAGCCAGCAAAGCGTGAGCATTTTTCCGCACACCAAGCGCCCCCTGCAGGTGTACCGGCCACTGGACCCTTCACCGCCCGCGGCAAACCCGGCGGCGCCCAAGCGCCCGTAGCAATGGCCTAGAAGTTATCCTTGAGCCTGCGCGTGGCAGCAAAGACGGCGACATCGTCAACCGCCGATTCTCCAGACAACGCAGTGATCGACGCGCGCAGCTCTTCGCTGTCTGACCTGAGGAAGGGGTTGGTGAGTTTCTCCTCCGCTATCGTGCTCGGGACAGTAGGCAGGTCTTGAGCCCGCAGCGAGTCGACGTCGCGGGCTTTCTGCACAAGATGCTCATTGCCGGGCTCGAGGGTCAGCGCGAACGCCAGGTTCGACTGGGTGTACTCGTGGCCAAAGTAGACCCTGGTCTCGTCGGGAAGGCTCGCGAGTCTTTCAAGCGATTCTTTCATCTGCGCGGCGTCGCCCTCGAACAGCCTGCCGCAGCCGGCTGCAAACAAGGTATCGCCGGTAAACACTGCCGCCTCATCGGCGAACCAGTACGCTATGTGGCCACGGGTGTGGGCAGGAATGAAAATGGCCTCACCACTTAATCCTAACGAGCCACCCGGTCGGCATAGCTCGAACTCCTGGCCGTCGTCGAGGGGGTCGGTGATTCCGGGAATACGCTCGGCGTCGCCAGAGTAACCGAACACCCGCATAGAGCCGTCGGGCTGCATTGCCAGCAGGTCCATGTTTCCGCCCACGTGGTCGGGATGATGATGGGTCGACATTACGGCGACCAGGGTCACGCCCTCGCGCTCGGCCGCCTCGGCAACTGGTCCCGCGTCGGAAACATCAACAACGCCGGCCTCACCGCTCTGCTCGTCTATGACCAGGTAGGCATAATTATCGAAAAGCTGGGGGACGGGTACTACGCGCACAGCAACAGTCGCTCTTCGCTCTTATTCTTCGGAGCTATCGTCGTCGAGGTCGTCCGGCTCCGGCGTATAGGGAATATCCATGTCCAACGTGTTGATGACGGCGCCTTCTTCATCGAAATGATCGGCATGACTGTGCATGACCTGCAGCTCGTCGTCGTAGGTCAACACCTGCTTGTTCAAGCGACCCCCCTGGGGGCTGAACCGTTCTCGCTCCTTAAACCACATGAGCCCGCCTTCATCGAAGAAACCCGAAGAGCGTGCGACCATCTTGCCGTCTATCCAGGTGCGATACTCGAAGCTGTCGTCATCGCGCCGCTCCAGGCCCAGCATCAAACCACGGTTCACCGGCTCAAGTACCGGACCGTTAAAGCGGGCCACCCTGAGCCGTCCGTAGCGGTCGGGCAGAAAGGTGGGGCCACCCACGTAGTAAGTCATGCCCTCACGCTTCTCGATGGCGGGCTGGGCTTCCGTTTCGATCGGATCGTCACTGGAACACGCGGGCTGCATCAGCGCTACAAAAAGGGTAGCGACGAGCGCCCCGGTTACTGGAATCTTCACAGTGTCCTCTCTCCTACCATGATGCTGGCTGGTTCAGTCCGCCGCAGCGGCCTCGGCGTGGCGGCCTGCTTGCCGATGGCGCTGGCCAATCGGCCGTCCACCACGGCAACGTGCCTCGACAGCGCGTCCAGGCGGCCGGTCTTGATGCGCGCCTCGCGAGACACCTCGGCGGTTCTTGCCTCCAGCCGGCTGAGCCGCTCACGCACAAGGTCCAGGCTCTCGGCGACACGATGCGCCCCGTTGCTTTGTATCTTGCGAAAATCGCCCAGGCGCGAATCGAGTTCATCCACGCGACTGGCCACCTGCCCGTCTTTGGCCTCCGTCTCGCCGGCTACCCGGCTGACCGTAGAGAGCCTCTCCATTCGAGCGTCAAGTTGTTCGAGTCTCGCACGCTGAGCACTGGTGTCGCGCAGAAGACGGGTGACGTGGTCATCGCGCGACTGCACGAGTTCACGAAAACCGTCGCTGTCTTTCTGCCTGCGATCCTGCACGGCGCAGCTTCTTCCCTGCACCCTTGCCAGGCCGTCAACCGCCGACTCAAATCTCGCTGCGCGCGCCCTGAGCTGCCCGAGAATACCGGCGGTGGCAAGCTCGCGCTCCCTGAGCTCGCTTACCTGCCCGCCCAGGTCGCCGAGCTCCCGGCTCAGCTCCTCCAGCGAATCACGGTCGGCCAGTCCCAGCAGGGCCACCAGGCCCGCGCGGCCCAGATCACCAGCCGAAGCCTTCGATCTCCCCTCGGCGCTGCCCGACAGCAGGCCCCTCAGGCTGGCCACGGCCGCCGTGGATACCCCGGCGCCCAGGAGCCCGAGGCCCGGTAGATTGAGCCCAGGGATATTGAGGCCGGGGATATTCAGCCCCCGCTTGCCTGTAGTCGCCTTGCCCATGAGCATTGCGGCTTCCCGCTCAAAGCTTCGCAGTGCGTCCAGGAAACTCGTTACTGATTTCATAAAACTCGTAGAACTGGTGCCGTAATCGGCCATTCGCCTGCCGCCTCCTCATCTCTCCACTCACAACCACTACCAGTCCCTCGACCAGCCGGCACCCGCCAAAAGCGCGAGTCCATCGGTCAAGGATACTATCGAATGCCCCCGGGGGGCAAACACCACGGCACAATATTTTCAGGCAACGCCCCAAACGTGCCCGCTACTGCACAGCCCCCGGTCCCCCGCGGGCTTGCGGATCAGCCCGGGGACCGTCGTCAGCCGCCGAGTTCGAGCAACAGGTCTACCATGCGCCCAACAGCATCCTGCAACGACGATACCGAAACGCGCTCGTCGGGGCCGTGCAAGGTTGAACGTTCCTCGGGCGAAGTTTCCAATGGCACCATGCCGTAGGCGTGGATACCCTTCTCCCGAAAATAGTGACTGTCGGTAAAACCACCCAGCAAGGCCGGCAGCACTATCGCTCGCTCGTCCATTGCGGCGGCCACCCGTTCGACCGCCTCGGTCAACTCGTTGTTCATCGGCGACTGGGTCGACGCGAAACTAAGGATGGGTTCTATCCGGACGTTTGGCCCACCGACCAACTGGCGAAGCTCTGACAGAAACGAAACGCAGTCGTGGCCGGGCAGCAGGCGGCTGTCTACCTGGGCGGTCGCGGTCGCCGGGATGATATTGGTTTTGGCCGAACCCTCGAGCATCGTGGGCGCCACGGTGTCGGTCACCAGCGCGGCCGCGGCCGGATCGGCCATGAACCAGTCCCTGAATTCGGCTGACTCCAGGGAGCGTTCCAGCTGGCGATACTGCCGGGCGTGCTCTTCGTCCAAGGCCGCGTAGGCCGCGTAATAACCGGCCACCACCGGGACGACCTCGATCTTTTTCTCACGCGCAGTAAGCTTGGCCAGCGCGTCTACCAGCCTCGTAACCGCCGTCTCGGCGGCTGGTCGCGAACCGTGGCCGGGCTCGCCGGTGGCTATCACGCGAAACCAGCACGGGTTCTTTTCGGCCACGCCGAGCTTGAACACCAGCGGTTTGCCCGGGTCGCGGTGAACGAACCCACCCTCGTTGAGCACGAACTCGGCATCGCCGAGCAGGTCGTAATGGTTATCAAGCATCCAAGCGGCACCCAGGCGACCGCCCGTTTCCTCGTCCGCCGTAGCCAGAAAAATAATATCCCGCGACAGGGTTGTCCCCGACTCCTTCAGGGCCAGCATAGCGAGCAACTGGATGGTGGTAATGCCCTTGCAGTCGAGCACGCCGCGCCCGTAAAGCGACCCGTCCTTGACGACGGCCTCGAAGGGCGGAACGCTCCACTGCTCAGGATCAGCCGGAACCACGTCGATGTGGCTCAACAGGATTACCGGCCGCCGGCTGCCGTCGCCTCGCAAGCGCGCGTAGACGTTTCCCCTGCCGGGACGCGACTCGAACACGCGCGCGTTTATGCCCGACTCTTCAAGTACCGACGCGAGAAAGTGTGCGCCACGCGACTCGTTGCCCGGTGGATTTACGGTGTCGATGCGTACGTAGCGCGACAGCAGTTCGACCGCGCGGCTGCTGGCCCGGTCCGTTGCCGCCTGGCGGAGGGCCTGGACACCCACCTTGGAACCAACCGTGGCCGCGACTTCTTCGATACCGGTGCGAGCGGCCGGGGACCCCTGGGCCATCGCCGGGGCTGACAACAGCGCAGCTGCCAACACAGCAGCTGACAACACCAGCAGGCTGTTGAACAAGGACGGGGCAAAGCTGTTAATCCTACTCATAGCCACCGTGCATGATACGGGCTGTTGCCTGCTTGCGCCAGAGGGCGTGCCTGTCCCCGCGAATAAAGGGCGGTGCTGCTTTCAGAGCCCGAAGGCCAGCACCAGGGGGATGGCGACCAGTGACACCAAGGTGCTCACAAAAACGGTAGCCGCTACCTCGCTAGCGCCGTCGCCATACTTCTGGGCAAAAACAAAGTTTATTACAGCTGACGGCATTACCGACAGCAGCATGACCACGCTGCGGGTCACCCCGTCCACGCCGGTGACCCAGACAAAGAGCAACGCTACGAGGTAGCCACCGCCCATACGCGAAACAGTGGCCAGCAGTGGCCCTTTCAGCGAGGGTAAGGGCTGCTGCTGCAAACGCGCGCCGAGAGCCAGCAGCATAAGCGGAATCGCGAGATCGCCCAGCAGTGCGACCGACCTCTGCACCGGCTCGGGCAGCTCGATGCCGGTCCAGCCCACCGCCAGTCCAGCAACAGCCGCGTAAATATACGGGAGGCGAAAAACTTCGCCCGGGCGCTTGCCGCCGGCGACGTAGACACCGAGCGAACTCATCAGAACCGACATCGTCGCGAACACTATCACCCCGCGCACCAGCCCTTCGTCGCCGAACGCGAACAGGCACAGGGGCAGCAGCATGTTGCCGGCGTTCATGAACATGGCCGGCAGAAGGTAGGGGCCCGGCCGGCTGCCCGAGGCGGCGAACAACAGCCTGGCCACCAACGCCGTGCCGCCGACCAGGAACAGGCAGGCGGCAACCAGCATGCCCGTCTCGGCCGCGTGAACTGTACCGCGCGATAGAGATGAGAACACCAGGCAGGGCGCGCCAACGTACATGACCACCTCGGTGAGCGTGTCTATCGACAGCCTGCGCCAGTGAGCCAGCCCCCACCCCACGCCGGCAAGCATAAAGACCGGCGCTACCGTCCTCAGTACTTCGGCACTCTCCACTACTGCACCTTTGTATCCCCGCCTTTATCAGCGGCCGTCCCGGCGCCAGGTAGCGCGGCCTCGGGGTGCTTTCGATACCCGCGCGCCACCAGGTAAATCTCGCGCGAACCCTTCCTCGTAGTGGGCGGCTTGAAGCGCGCCACCTTGTCAAAATCCGCGCGTAGACCGGCCGTTATTTCCTGCGGTATATCGGCGAACAATTTTACGACCAGTACACCGCCCTCGGATAGAGTCCTGCCGGCAACGGCTATCGCGAGCTCGACCAGGCGCTCGTGCCGCGCTCGATCGGCGGCGCGCACGCCGCTCAGCGAAGGAGACATGTCGCTCAACACCAGGTCGGCGGTTCCGCCCAGCTCTTCGAGCAACTCCCGAAAAACTGCTTCATCGGTAAGATCGCCAACCAGGGTGACGACGTTAGCGAGATCGAGTTTGTCCACGGCCAGCAGGTCAACTCCCACAACCCGCCCACGCTCACCCACGGCCGCGGCAGCTACCTGCAACCACCCCCCGGGCCAGCAGCCGAGATCAAGCACCCTGCCACCGCGACGAAAAACACGGAACTTGCCGTCAATCTCGCGTAGCTTGAGAGCCGCCCGGGATCGCAGCCCCTCATCTTTTGCCCTTCGCCAGGCCGCGTCGTGGTGTTGGTACTTAGCCATAAACGATAAAGCGCGGGTAGCACTTGAGGACAGCCGGGGCCTCGGGCACAGTGCCCCGGGAAGAATGCCCTATGGGCGGCTCCCCGGCCAACGATGCCACTTGATCTTGACAGCCTTAACCCGGCCCAGCGCGAAGCCGCCGAGCACAACGACGGCCCCCTGCTCATCCTGGCCGGCGCGGGTAGCGGAAAAACCCGCGTCCTCGTGCACCGCATAGCGCGCCTGCTTGAAGAGGGCCGGGCCCGGCCCTGGGAGATCCTGGCCGTTACTTTCACCAACAAGGCCGCCCGCGAACTGGTAGAGCGCTGCCGCTCAATGGTGGGCGACGCTGCCGACGAGTTGTGGGTAGGTACGTTTCACGGCATGGGCGCGCGCCTGCTGCGCCGGCACTGCGAAGAGCTGGGCTGCTCCCGGTCGTTTACGATCATGGACGGAGACGACCAGCTCAAAATCGCGCGCGACGTGATAACCGCCGCCGGGCTGGACCCCGCCGTACTGAGGCCCGAAACCCTGCGCAACTTCATAGAAAACGCCAAGCACGAGGCCCGCAGCCCGGCCGACGAAGAAGCCCGCGGCGCCTCCGACGACCTGGTGCCTCTTTACGCAGCCTACGAAAGACGCCTGCGCACACTCGACGCCATGGACTTCGGCGATCTGATAACACGGGTGCTGGAATTGTTCCGCGGGGCGCCGGGGCTGCTCAAGCGCTACCAGCAGCGTTTTCGTTACGTACTGGTAGACGAGTACCAGGACACCAACCACTCCCAGTACCTGCTGGTGTCGCGACTCGCGGCCGGCCACGGCAACCTCTGCGTGGTGGGCGACGACGACCAGAGTATCTACGCGTGGCGGGGCGCCAGCCTGCGCAACATACTGGAGTTCGAGCGCGACTTTGCCGGCGCCAACGTAGTGAGGCTCGAACAGAACTACCGCTCCAGCGGCAACATAGTGGCAGCGGCGCACGGAGTGATAGCCAACAACGGCGACCGCAAGGACAAGGAACTGTGGACCGATGCCACCGCTGGCCGGAAAGTGCACGTAGTGACCACCACCGACGAGCGCGACGAGGCACGCTACATAGTGGCCCAGGCGGCAGAGGGCGACCCCGGTGACGTAGCCGTGTTCTACCGCACCAACGCCCAGTCACGGGCGATCGAAGAAGAACTCGTACGCTCCCGCATGCGCTACGTGATCGTCGGCGGCACGCGCTTCTACGAGCGACGCGAGATCAAGGACCTTGTCGCCTACCTGCGCTTCATAGCCAACCCGCGCGACGAGATCAGCCTCGCGCGGGTGATAAACGTGCCCACGAGGGGCATAGGCCGTACGACCTGGGAACGGCTGATAGTGGAGGCGCGTAATCGCGACGGCACGGCCTGGGATTTGCTCGAAGGTGACGATCCGTTGTCCTTTGCTTCGCCTGCACCACGGCGTCGGCTCAACGACTTCCGGGTACTCGCCCGGCGTTGGCTGGCCATGGACAGGGCTGCGGTAACGCCGCTGCTCGAAGCCATACTCGAAGACACCTCCTACGAGGACCACCTGCACGACCACGACGGGGACGACGCCGACAGCCGCATTGAAAACGTGCACGAACTGCTGACCGTCAGCCAGGAGTTCGACGAGGAATACGACGAACGCGAATTCGCCGATGCCGATGATAACGCTGACGACGTAGACCCCACCCGCTTCGACCCCGTACTCGGAGCGCTCGCAACTTTTCTCGAGCGCCTGGCTCTCAACGCCGACGTCGACAGCTACGAGGAGCAGGGTGGCCACGTGACACTGATGACCCTGCACAACTCCAAGGGACTCGAGTTTGACCGCGTGTTCATAGCCGGTGCCGAAGAGGGCGTCTTTCCGCACGCACGCTCCATGGCCGAGGACGGGCGCGGCCTGGAAGAAGAGCGCAGGCTTTGTTACGTGGGCGTCACCCGCGCCCGCCGCCAGCTGTCGTTGCTTCACGCCAGCAGGCGCAGCCTGTACGGCACACTGCAGGAAAACCTGCCATCAAGATTTCTCGACGAGCTGCCCGCATCCGTGGTGGAAAGAATCGTCACCCCGCAACGCAGTACTCGCGGTGGCATATCGGCAAATAAGGGCGCCCGGGCTTATGGTAGCCAGGGCTACGGTGGGGTGCGCAAGCAGAACGACCAGTCCGGCACCACGCCGACCGGGCGCTCCTATGCCCAGCAGACCTGGGCCGAAGGTGCCAGGGTCGTGCACCCCATGTTCGGTGCCGGTCGCGTGTCGAGTTGCTCGGGAAGCGGCGACTCAGAAAAAGTCGAGGTGCGCTTCGACCAGGTTGGCCTCAAGCGCCTGGTGGTAAAATTCGCCAAGCTCGAGGCGGTCTGACACGGACAGAATCGCCACGGACAGAATCGCCACGATCAGTGCGAGGGCATCGCCCTGGGCCCAACCGCCTTTGAGCCGTCGCGGTCCGGCTCTTCACGTTCACCGGTCATCCATGACCCCACGAACTGTATGGGCTTGAACACGAGCAGCTCGATCAACTTACCCACTGGGTAAACGAGGTAGTACACAACCTTGAGTGGTTGTGAATCCGCGTCCTCGTAAGCGCCGGCTTCAGACGAGCTGGAGCCGGCCATCGCGTGCATGGGACTCAGCGCCGGTAACAGCGGCGCTGACAGCAGCAGCGCCGCCAGCAGGGCGACAACAACTGGCCTTACTGCAACTGGTCGTAATCGTTTCACGGCCCCCTCAGTGTACACCAACCCGGCCTGCTGCGCAGCCGACTAGCCCTCGGCCCAACCTATCCAGCTCAACTGCCGGCCCTGTTCGGCGCGATCGGCCCTCACCGAGTAGTAGTCCTCGGCGTGACAGCAGGTGCAGGGGCCCGTTGATTCTACACGCGACGCGCTCACGCCCATGGCCACGAGACGGGCGGTGTTAATAGCCCTGAGATCGAGGGCCGGCCGACCGGCAGCAGTGGTGGTAGTGCCCATTCCCGCAGAGCTGAAACGCTCGACCAGATCAGCAGACACCTCGTAGCAGCACGGTCCCACCGACGGGCCCAGCAACACCCGCAGGGCCGAGGCCTGGTAGCCGCTTTTCAGCGCGTGTTCCACCGCGGCGTCAACGACGCCGGCCAGGCTGCCCCTCCAACCAGCGTGCACGGCCGCCGCCCATGGCCTGTTGTCGACACCAGCTGTGGCTTCGTCGCCAGCTTCTCCAGGAACGTCGGCCAGCATGAGCAGGGGCACGCAGTCGGCGGTCCGCACAGCCACTATCGACTCGCCCCTGCTCACCAGCCCGTCGGCCTCAATTCTATGGCCACCCGGAGCCCGCGCTGTTCCTGCCGCCGCCACGGGCAGCTCGACCACGCGCCGACCGTGCACCTGCCTGGCCGTCAGTAAGCCGGTGGGTGGTCTTGCTTCGCGGCCGCCAAATCCCCAGCTGAAGCCCAGCCCGTGGCTGGCAGCGCCCAATCCCTTGTCAGTGGTCAGCATTCTGATAGTGTCCGTGTTTTGCCAACTCTAAGAAAGCCCCCTTATGCAGACACGGATTGTCGCAGCCATGGCGACTCGCCCCTGTACCACTGCCCCTGCAGCCCGTCGGGCCTGGAGACGGCGACGTGAAAAAAACCATCCGGGTAGCCGGCGCACGCACCAACAACCTGCGCGAAGTCAGCTGCCAATTCCCCATGCGCAAGCTCTCGGTCGTAACGGGCGTATCAGGGTCGGGTAAGTCATCACTGGTTTTCGACACCCTCTACGCCGAGGGGCAAAGACGCTACGTACAATCGCTATCCACTTACGCGCGGCTGTTCCTCGAGCAGATGGAACGCCCCGACGTTGACTCCATAAGCGACATTCCCCCCGCCATCGCCCTCGAGCAGAAAAACTCCATCCGCAACGCGCGCTCGACGGTGGGCACCATAACCGAGGTCCTCGATTACCTGCGCCTGCTCATGACCCACGCGGGTACAGCGAGTTGCGTGGACTGCAACGAAGAGCTCGGCGCCGACGGCCCGGCCGAAGCCGCGGCGCGGGTACTCGAGTGGGAAGAAGGCCTGCGCCTGCTGTTCCACGCGAGGGTGCCGTTGCACGGCCTGGAACCCGAAGAGGCGGCGGCAGCCTTTGCCGGGCAGGGATTCAACCGCTTGCTCATAGACGGAAAGGCGGTGGACCTTTCGGAAGCCGGCAGCGACTACTTCAAGCGCGACGAAATCGACGTTGTACTCGACCGCCTGGTTCTCAGGGCCGACAGCGCAGAGCGCGTGCAGGAAGCCCTGGAGCACTGCTATGAACTGGGCGACGGCGTGGCCAGCGTGTCGGTGCAGGGCGAGCCCGAAGCGCGGGCGGTCTATCGTAACGCCTTCTGCTGCCGCTCATGCGGCCGCGAGTACACGCGGCCCTCGCCGCACCTTTTCAGCTTCAACAGCCCGCTGGGAGCCTGCACCACCTGCGAGGGATTCGGTCGCGTGGTCGACCTGAGCTTTGACAAGGTCATCCCCAACCAATCGCTTTCGCTGCGGGGTGGAGCGGTGGCCCCGTGGAGCACACCAGCTTTTGCCGAGGTGCAGGAAGACTTCGTCAAGGCTGCCGAGCGCCTGGGTTACTCTACCGAACTGCCCTGGGCACGGCTGCCCGAAGAAGTGAGAAACTGGGTCATCGAGGGCGACCGCGACAGCCCGGGGGTGAAGGGTTTTTTCAAGTGGCTCGAAGGACGTCGCTATAAAACCCACGTACGGATACTGCTCGCGCGCTACCGCAGCTACCACGAGTGCGATGACTGCGGCGGCCAACGACTCAAGCCCGAGGCCCTGGCCGTCAAGATAGGACGGCGTAACGTGGCCGACTTCTGTGCCCTCAGCATTGCCGACCTCGCCCGTATCATGGCACGGCTCAAACTCACGCCCGAGGCCACCGAGCGCACCCGCCCGGTCATGCGCGAAATTCGTAACCGCCTCGCTTACCTCGCCGACGTGGGGCTCGGCTACCTTACGCTCGCGCGGCAGGCCCGCACCCTGTCGGGAGGAGAAGCCCAGCGCATCCACCTGGCGGCCGCACTGGGAAGCGCGCTCACCGACACCCTCTACGCACTCGACGAGCCCACCGTAGGCCTGCACCCGCGCGACAGCCGCATGCTACTCAAGGTACTCAAGCGACTCACCAAGCTAGGCAACACCGTTGTGCTCGTAGAGCATGACCCCACGCTCATCAACGGCTCCGATCACGTGGTCGAGATCGGCCCCGGCGGTGGCCACCTCGGCGGCAAGCTGGTCTACGAGGGTAAGCCGGCCGGGCTCGCGGGCACCGACACCGCGACCGGGCGCGTGCTGCTCATACGCACCATCGCCCGCCAGAAACGCAGCCTTACAGACTGCGGTTCACTGCTGATACGCGGCGCGAGGGAAAACAACCTCGACATAGACAAGCTCAGCATACCGCTGGGACAACTGGTGTGCGTGACCGGGGTCTCGGGCTCAGGCAAATCGACACTGGTTGAGCAGGTGCTGTACGAAGGCTACCTGCGGCAGACCGGCAACGGCGGCCAGGAAGCCGGCGAATGCGACGGAATTGACGGCTTCGACCAGATCGACGAGCTGTTGATGATGAGCCAGTCACCCATAGGCCGTTCGCTGAGGTCAAACCCGGCTACCTACCTGAAGTTCTACGACGATATTCGCAAGTTGTTCGCGGCCACTCCGGCTGCCCGGCGCGCACGCGTCAGCGCCGGGGCGTTCTCGTTCAACACCTCGGGTGGACGCTGCGAACACTGCCAGGGCACCGGCTCGGTCACCATCGAAATGCACTTCATGGCCGACATAACCGTTCCCTGCGACGACTGCGGCGGGCATCGTTTTAAAAAACGTGTGCTCGAGGTGCGTTACCAGGACCGCAACATCAACGAAGTGCTCGGCATGACCGTGGACGAAGCGCTCGAGTTTTTTGCCAATCGCCCGGCCATGGCTCGCAAGCTAGGTGGGCTGGCGGCTGTCGGACTGGGCTACCTCGCTCTCGGGCAGGCCACGTCGACGCTTTCGGGTGGAGAAGCGCAGCGCCTGAAACTATCTTCGTTCCTGGCCGAGGAGAGCAAGGCCGGTCGCACGCTGTTCATATTTGACGAGCCTACAACGGGACTTCACCTGCAGGACGTACATGTTCTCATCGAAGTACTCGACGGGCTTGTCGAGCGAGGCCACTCGGTACTGGTGGTGGAACACCACACCGACTTCATTTCCCACGCTGACCACGTCATAGACCTCGGCCCCGAGGGCGGCGATGGTGGCGGCCGCGTGATCGTACAGGGCACGGTGATGGATATAGCCGGCTGCGAACAATCTCACACCGGCGTCGAGTTAAAGAAGCACCTCGAGCTCTAAGCCCGACGGCAGCCACGTAGCCAGCGGTCACGGTCAGGCGGCGAACTCGACCTGCTGCAGCTGCATGCCCGAACGGTCGAGCAGCTCTTCTATGGTATCGAGCTTGTAAGCCTTGGCGTAGACCACGCGCTTGACGCCCGTGTTGACCAGGACCTTGAGGCAGTGAATGCAGGGCGTATGGGTAACGTACACGTCGGCACCGGCTATACCCGAGCCGTTACGCGCGGCCTGGGCTATGGCATTAATCTCGGCGTGTATGGTGCGAAAGCAGTTTTCCTCGATGTTGCCATCGGGGGTACGCGACTCGTAGACCAGGCAACCCACGTCGAGGCAGTGGGGCATGCCGGCGGGCGAGCCGTTGTAGCCCGTGGCCAGTATGCTGCGCTCACGCACTATTACCGCCCCCACCTGCGCCCGTGTGCAGGTGGAGCGCTTGGCCACCTCGGCGGTTATTGCCATGAAATACTCGTCCCAGCTTGGTCGTTCGTGCATCGCGCGCTTCTCCGGTGACTTTTCTACCACACCCGCGCGCGGTCGCCACCGCGCGTCCCCCCGCGCCCCGAATTGACCCGGTATCGCGCCCGACTAGAATCCACGACTCGAGCGGGTGTAATTCAGTGGTAGAATGCCAGCTTCCCAAGCTGGACGTCGCCGGTTCGAGTCCGGTCACCCGCTCCAATTGTTTTTTCAGCGAGGACCCGGGCTGACCCCGATTGAAACTTGCCGCTTGGTTGGTCGGCCCGCAGGCGTTAAATTGGTTTGGCCTGTCTCTCCGGGGAGCGACAGGCCAGCGGAGTATTATTTTGAGCACCCGAACCAGGTTCACCATAGGCATCGGCATCATAATAGCCACGGTGGGCTTTCTCATATTCACGGCGGTTGACCAGACGCGCATGTACATGGTCACGGTGAGTGAGTACCTGGATGCCAACCAAGCCTTTGCCGATTCCACCGTGCGCGTGGCCGGCCGCGTGGCTCCCGGCTCGATCGAGTGGGACCAGCAGAAGCTGCGCCTCAACTTCAGGCTCGACGACATGGAACAGGACCAGTCCATCGAGGTGACCTACGAAGGCATCCTGCCCGACATGTTTGCCGAGGACCGAGACGTCGTGGTCGAGGGTCCCTTCGCCGGCGCGGAGGCTTTCGAGGCCGACACCATAATCACCAGCTGTCCTTCCAAGTACGAGCCCGAGCAGACAGGACACGAATGATAGAATTGGGAACCCTGGCGCTGTGGTTAGCGCTGGTGGCATCGGTATACGCCGTGGCAGCCTCCGTGTACGGCGCCCTGCGGGGTCGTGCCGACTTCGTGGCCAGCGGCGAACGCGGGGCCTGGACTGCCGCGGCTTCGGTCGTTGTAGCCACCGGCGTAATGCTGCACGCCCTGATCACCAGCGATTTCAGCATCCGCTACGTCGCCGGCTACTCGAGCACCACCTTGCCCCTGCGCTACCGTATCTCGGCCTTGTGGGGCGGCATGGAAGGCTCGCTGCTCTTCTGGGCCTTGGTACTGGTCATGTTGAGTTCGCTGGTCCTGTGGCAGAACCGCAACCGCAACAGAGCGCTCATGCCCTGGGTCACCGCCACGCTGATGACCATCACTGCCTTCTTCGCCCTCATGCTGGTGTTCCTGACGCCACCCTTCGCGACCCTGCCCTTCGTGCCCGCCGAGGGCACCGACCTCAATCCCCTGCTGCAGAACTACTGGATGTCGATCCACCCGCCCGCCCTGTACCTGGGATACGTAAGCTGGGCGGTGCCCTTCGCCTTCGCAATCGCGGCACTGGCCAGCGGACGCCTCGACGACCTGTGGATACGCACCACGAGGCGCTGGGTTCTGGCTGCGTGGTTCTTCCTGTCGATGGGCAACCTGCTGGGCGCGCGCTGGGCCTACGAAGTGTTGGGCTGGGGCGGCTACTGGGCCTGGGACCCGGTGGAGAACGCCGCGTTCATGCCGTGGTTGACAGGCACGGCCTACCTGCACTCGGTGATGATACAAGAGCGCAAGGACATGCTGAAAGTCTGGAACATGGTGCTCATCATCATGACGTTCCTGCTCACGATCTTCGGCACCTTCCTCACCCGCAGTGGCGTCATCTCCTCCGTGCACTCGTTTACTGAATCGGGACTCGGGCCATGGTTCATGGGTTTTCTCGTACTGTGCCTGGCCGTGTCGGTTTCCCTGCTGCTGTACCGGCTCGACCGCCTTCGTCCGCGTCACGAACTCGACTCGCTGATTTCGCGGGAGTCGAGCTTCCTGTTCAACAACCTGGTGCTGGTGGGCATCGCCTTTGCGACGCTCTGGGGCACCATATTCCCAGTTCTGTCGGAGTGGGTGCGCGGGGTTAAGATCACCGTGGGGCCCCCGTTCTTCAACGCGGTGAACGCGCCGCTGGCGATCACGCTGCTCTTTCTCATGGGAGTTGGCCCGGTCATCGCCTGGCGCCGAGCAAGCCTGGCCAACCTCAAGCGTAACTTTCTCGGACCCGGGCTGGCAGGCCTGGGGGCGGGCCTGGTGGCGCTGCTTGCCGGCCTGCACTCGCTGTCAGCGGTGCTGGTAGTGTCAATGGCGGTGTTCGTCCTCTCCACGATGACCGCCGAGTTTTACCACGGTACCGCGGCCCGTTCGAAGGTCACGGGCGCGGCCTGGCCCTCCGCGCTTCTCGACCTGGTATCTCGTAACCAGCGGCGCTACGGGGGCTACATAGTTCACCTCGGAGTAGTGTTCATGTTCCTGGGCGTGACCATGTCGTCGGTATACCGGGTTGAAGAAATCCACACCGTCGACCGCGGACAGGAGTTCCAGATCGGCGACTACACTCTCAAGTACATCAACATGGAGACAAGCAGCGACGACCATATGGATCGCCTGATTGCCACCCTGCAAGTGAGCCGCGGCGGCGAGGTCATCGATGAGCTCAAACCCGAAAAACGCTTCTACCGTAAGCCCGAGCAGCCCGCCACCGAAGTGGCCTTTCGCTCGACGCTGAAAGAAGACCTCTACGTCATCCTCGGCAATCTCGGCGACAACGAGACCGCGACATTCCAGGCTTACGTCAACCCATTGGTCGCCTGGCTGTGGATAGGCGGCATCGTGCTGGCGCTGGGCACCCTGGTTTGCGTACTGCCCTTGTCGACACGCCGCGAGCAGGAAGCCCCCGTCCCAACCGCAAGGGGCACAAACGCGTGACCGGAGTGGCACCACAGTTGCGCAGGACAGCCCGGGTACTGGGCGCCTTTATGCTGGCGGCGACGATGGCCAGCGGCCTGCTGGCGACAGCAACGCCGGTCTCGGCCCGGGACATGTCGCAGGAGCAGGTAGAAGAACACCTTACCTGCCAGTGTGGTTGCGGCCTCACGGTGCGAAACTGCAATCACCTGCAGTGCAGCTCCGCCCTGCCGATACGCGCCGACATAAAACAATCTCTCGCTGCGGGCGAAAGCGGTGAAGACATCCTCGTGCGCTACGCTGACACCTACGGCGAAAAAATCCTCTCCGCGCCCGGGTTCACTGGCTTCAACCTGCTGGCATGGACCATGCCGGCCTTCGCCATGCTGCTCGGGGGCCTGCTGATAGCTCGGGTCCTGAGAAAACCCGTTCGCCATTCATCAAACGACAGCGACCCGCCGAATGACGACGACGCCTCGGCCGACGATGGCCATGCACCGACCGGCGGAAATGACGAGGACAGGCGTCGGGTCGCGCGTGAGCTGGAGAACCTGCCCCGATGAGTACCCTTGTCGCCCTGCTGGCCATGGCTGCCGCGTCAACCTGGATAAGCTGGCCGCTGCTGCGCCCGGCCGCTGCCAGCCTGGAGGCCGAAACCGAGGCCTCAAAAGAACTCTGGGAGCGTGAAAAGTTCGTCGCCCTTACCGCCATCAGAGAAGCCGAGTTTGACCAGGCCACCGGTAAGTTAAGCGACGAAGACTACGAAGTCCTTCGATCCGACTACGAAGAACGCGCCATGAAAGCCATGGCCGAACTGGAAAGAACTCCGTCGGTCGATACCCCTGCCGCGGCTTCGCAGGCCCCCGGTTTCTGTGTTGATTGTGGCCAACGATACGGGCAACAAGATCGCTTCTGCGCGGCCTGCGGGCGCGAGCGCTGAGAACCCGACGTGCCCGACTCAAATCAGACCGACGCCCCGATCAAGGGGATAGACCAGCTCGTCGAATACTTTGAGGCCGGCTGTACACCGCGTGAGCAGTGGAAGGTGGGCGTAGAGTACGAGCAGCCCGTGGTCTACACGGCCAGCGGACAGGCAGTGACCTACGAGGGGCCCTCGGGCATAGGAGAACTGCTGTCCTTTTTTGCCCGCGAGTTCGGCTGGACACCGATAGAAGAAAACGGGCAGGTGATCGCCCTGCACGACAACAGGGCCTCGATCACCCTGGAGCCTGGAGGGCAGTTCGAGTTGTCGGGCGCCACCCTGTCCAGCCTGCACCAGGCCGAGAACGAACTCAGCCGCCACCTCGAGCAAGTGAGCAGGGCCGGCCGCGAGCTCGGCCTTTCGTTTCTCGGGCTGGGCATATCTCCCAAAACCCCGCTGCCTCAAATGCCCTGGATGCCCAAGGGGCGCTACCGGGTAATGCGCGAGTTCATGCAGCGCACCGGCACGCTCGGCCACCGCATGATGCAGCAGACGGCCACCGTGCAATCCAACTTTGATTACTCGAACGAAGCCGACGCGCTGGCCAAGTTTCGCGTCGCGATGGCGGTGGCTCCGTTGCTGGTCGCGGTGTCTGCAAACTCGCCGGTCGTAGACGGTCGGCCCAGCGGTTACCGGAGCTACCGGGCACACGTGTGGAGCGATACCGACTCTGACCGCTGCGGCTACCTGCCCTTTGTTTTCAACAGCAACTCCTTTTTCGCTTCTTACACCGACTACGCCCTCGACGTTCCCATGTACTTCGTGCTCCGGGGCGAGAACTGCGTGGATTCGGAAGGGCTGACCTTCCGGCAGTTCATGCAGAAGGGCGTGGCCGGAGAGCAGGCCACGATGGTCGACTGGACCTACCACCTGTCGACTGTATTTCCCGAAGTCAGGCTCAAAAACTGGATCGAGGCACGCTCGGCCGACAACCAGCCTCCCCAGCTGATGCTGGCGACCCCGGCCCTGCTCAAGGGCCTGCTCTACGATGATGACTGCTTGCTGGCCGCGTGGGACCTGCTGAGGGATTGGCCGCTGGAACGCCTGGCCGAGCTGCACGAGGATGCCGCCCGCCTGGCGCTGTCAGCGAGGGTCAAAAAGCACACTCTTGGTCGCTACGGCCTCGAGTTGCTGGAAATCGCCCGTGAAGGCCTCAAGCGACAGGCCGGGGCCAATCCCGATGCCATCGATGCGCAGGGCCGCGACGAGACACGCCATCTGGACAGCCTCGAAGACCTGCTCGTGGCTGGGCGCTGCCCGGCAGACGGGATCATCGAACTGTGGGAAGGGCCCTGGTCCGGGGACGTCGACAAGCTGGTAGCCCAGGCCAACTGCGCCGGGTAGTGGCCATTCCGCCATTTCTCCTAACCCCGTGCTGGAACGCGCTTTTCGCTCACCCCCCGTTCGGGTAGTGCAAAAAAATACCATTAGTGTGCAGAAACCTATTGACAGGTAGCGCATCAGGGTGGTTTATTAACGCCCATCGGGAGCGATTTTTTTCAGGGGTGACCAGCCACCGGTTCTTCTACCCCCCCCTGCCCGAAAGGCCGCGTGATACGGGCCGGCAGAGATACAGGGGAGTTTTACAACAATAAACGGCCAGCCGGGTACCGAAAGGATAAGGGCTGGAAAAAGCGGGCGCCACCCATGGCTCCAGGAAAACGATAGAACGAAGGTAAATAAGAGCTACTTATCATGAGGCTGAAACTATTTCATGATATGTTATCTTCCAATACCTACGTAACTGGGGTTTAATAACGCCATGCATCATAGATGCTGAACTCTTAACGCGACCAGCTCGAAGTCCTGCCCCGGACTTTAAAACAGGGCGGACAGTTTCATGAATTTATTTGAACCAGACACCTTGTTGCCGGCCCAGTTTTTTGCAGCTTTCACCCGTGAAGGCGGAATGGTACGCGAGCGCAGGCTGATGCTTGCCGTGCTGCAGGACGCCGTAGAGTGCTACCAGAAATACGCCCTGGCCCGCGACCCACGTGGCAAGCTGCTTTTTGACGATGCCGCAGACTGGATAGACGCCGATGAGCGCGAATGGTCGTTCTCCTACGTCAACATCTGTGAAGTGCTTGGGCTCAATCCCGAATACATCCGCCGCGGGCTTTCGCGCTGGAGGCAGAGCAGGGCGCCGATCAAGCGCAACACCGCTCGCATCGTATCGCTGTTGGACCGCGAAGCGCTGTTGACGCAATTCGACGAAGCCGAACCCGTTGCCGCTGAGTTGCAGGAAGCCTCCTGAGGCCCCCCCGAACGAGGCAACAGCTTTTTTTCGGCTGACGCAGAGCGTCTCAAAACCGCAATTTAAAAGGCTGTCCCCCTTTGCAGGGGGGCAGCTTTTTTATTGTCTATTGACGACTCCCCCGCACCATGCTGACCTTGTCATATGGTTTGGCTATTCAGAGCAGCGACAGCTACCACCCTGGCCGTACTCCTCTGCGCTGTAACGGCAACAGCCGAAACGGGCAGTCGCCCGGCCACCGCTCCAGGCGACCAACAGGCGCTGGAACCCGACACCGCCGATATTGCAGAAAAGGCCTGGAGTGCCCTTGAGTACGACTCTGCAGCCCAGCGCAACTGGGCCACCGACCAGAAAGCCGTGCGCATGCATTTCGCTCGGACCCCGGACGAAGCAACACGGATGTTTCGCGAACAGTACGGACCCGACTCCATACTGACCCGCAGCGTTTCGGCGGTCGCGGTCATCACTAACGCGGCTGAACGCAGTGCCCAGCTACCGCTCGACAGCATCAACTCGGTTACCGAAAAAGTAAGCGGGGTGGCCCAGGAGATGGCCGGAATAGGCAGACTCCCGACTATAAAGCTGAAATCAAAGGTGGACAGCCACCATTTCGGAGTCAGCCTGACGACGAAGTGGTAAGCGCCTGCGGGCGATTCCCGAGGCCGGCCGACTTGCCGTCTCCCTCGTCAACCGGGTCGCCGACCTGGTTGAATTGCGGCGACTCGCCGAGGTCTTCTTCGGGCCAATCAACATAACCAACGTCGGTAGGAATACCGTTCATGGCCTCGATCGCTGCCTCGAGTAGTTCGGGGTCAACGTGGGCCACGACCCCCATTTTTTTTATCAACTCGTTTGCCGTCGCCCAGGCTCCGGGCTGCAGCCCGTAAATGTCCTCGTGCACTTCGACCAGCACACGGCCACGGCGAAGCCCCACCTTGACCGGCTGGTAGGTAAAACGCCCCTTCGAGCCGACCTTGATGAGTGGAAACACCGCCTCGATGTCTTCGGGGTACAAGCGCACACAACCGTGACTGACCTGCATACCCACTCCCCAGGTCTTGTTGGTGCCGTGGATGGCGTAGGAGGGCAGGGTGAGCTCTATGCGGTGACGGCCCAGCGGGTTTTCAGGGTCCCCCCCGGCAATGGTGAAATCCCTGCGGCCGAGTTCTTTCAAACGCTCAGCGCGAATTGACGCCGGTATCACCCAGGTCGGGTTCGTGGTCTTACCGCGCACCCGGAAATCGGCCTCCGGCGTCTGCCAGCCCTGCCGCCCAAGACCAACCGGGTAAGTGATCACCGTTGACGAACGCGCACCCTTGCGCGGCGAGGGCAGGTAGTAGTACAGCCTCATCTCCGGGATGTTAACCACCAGTCCTTCGTAGCGACCACTGGGCAGGATCCACTCTGACGGCAGTAGCAGGTCCACCCCCCCGTCGGGCAGCCAGGGGTCGACTACCGGGTTGGCCCCGAGGATTTCGTTGTACCCGAGGTCGTACTGCCGGGCGAGTTCAAGCAGGGTATCGCCGCCCACCACGCGGTGAGTATGGCTGCTACCCACCACGGTCTGCGTGCCCTGCGAGCCCTTGTCGAGACCGGAAACGAAAAAGTGGCTGACGATCTCGCGGGGAGGCCAGCCCTTCTCTTCAAAACCGCGGGGCTCCACATCGACTCGCTCGTCGATCAAAGCAGCGGTCTCCGCCCTGGCAGAACGGCTGAGCAGCGGCGCGGCTGCCAGCAACAAGCCCGCCACCAGCAGTATTCTTCTCAGCGGGGTCAGTCGCATACCATCAACCTGCAGGAGGCCGGCAGAAGCTTAGGCAACTTCTTCAGTACTTGTCCGCGAAACACCCTGTAGGGCAACGAGCGCCCATTTATGCCGGTCACAAGGCAGTTCACCTCAAGCTCTCGCGCGGCCCGGGCCAGCCCCTCGGGCACGGTGTAAGTCGTGGTCCAGATGGGTATCACCTGCACCCCCGCCGCCGCGGCCTGCCTGGCCGCAGAGGTGAGCGATTGTATCCCTTCTTCACTCGGAAGAGGGTCTTCTTTGCCGTACAGCATTCCGGGCCACTCCTCGACGTAAATGCAGTATAGCGCGTTTTCACCCATACCCTTCACCCTCGCGAGCGCCTCCGCCACTACCCCGGTGCTTTCCCCGCGTACGGCCACAAGGGTCGAACTGTTGTACAGCGGCTTCAAATCCGCCGCCATCGCGAGATTGACTATCTCTGCCTGTATCTCAGGGGCGTGGGCCTCGCCCCGTTCCGACCTGCGATGGTCTTCGCGCGACACCGACGGAATGTGATGGATCGCTTCTTTAATCCAACCCTCCCTCAGTGCGATGCCGTAGATCATGCCGGCGGTGGCTATGCCCCCACCAAAGGCAGTGGCCAGTGGTTTTTCTACTATGTTCACCAGCCAGGCCACCACCACCATCGCGGTTGGCACCAGGCCCAGCATGAATACCCAACCACGCTTCCTGTCGCGCCAGCGCAGAAGGTCGAGCCCACCCGACTCGATGGTAAACGCGCCCAGCAGGCCGAAGGCGTACATATCGCCCAGCACGCCCATCTCACCCTGCGTCACCAGCACAATCACGACGGGCACGATGGTGGCCACCAGTATGGCTATGTGCGGAGTGTTGAAGCGCGGGTTACGCCGCATCATGCGCCGGGGAACGTAGTGCAACTCGGCCAGTTTCAAGAAAACGTGGTAGGCACCGATGATAGCCGTGTTGGCCGCGAACAGCAGCAGCGACGCAGCGGTGAACACCACCGCCGTCGACAAGAACTGCACGTTGGTCTGGGCCGCGAGGTCAGAGATGAAACGTTCGCTGCCCGGTATCGATACGTTGGCGCCCACTTTTGCCACCGACAGCAAGGTGAGCATGGGCGAGGTCAACAGTATGGTGATTATCACACCCACCATGGCGAACATGGCCGTGCGCTTGACCGGTTGCCGCAACACCGGCGACAGCTGGCTGATGCTCTCCAGTCCCGAAAAGGCTAACCACGCCGCTCCAAAACCGACCAACAGCTCCCGCATGCCCAACTCGCGAAAGCCGTTAAAAAGACTGAACAGTGTTTTCCAGCCCTCGAGATCGAGGCTGGTGAGCATGACCACCAGCACGACCATGTTGGTGAGGAAGGAGGCCACTGCCATCACCAGCGAGAGCCTCGCGCTCTCCCGCACGCCCACGATGTTGACCGCCGCCAGCAGCGCCAGCCCCAGGCAGGCAAAAGCCGGTACGTTGCTAGCCACGGTCGGGAAAACACTCGACAGGTAATAAAAACCCGAAGTGGACGAGATCGCGCCGGTCAGGAAGAAATCCACCGTGATGAACATCCCGCCCAGGGCGCCCATTCGTTCCCCGAAGGCCATCTCGCCGATCGCCACCACGCCGCCGCCGTTGGGCGTGCGCTCCACGATCTCTATGTACTTGATAGAGATGAGCACAAATCCCACCGAAGTGAGCAGAACGAAGAAAGGAGCGTTGGTGCCTACCAGTTCGAACAGTATGCCCGGCACGTAGTAGACCGATGTCCCGATATCACAGAACACCACGGCCCATGCCAGCAACCACGTAAGCTGCCGTGCGCCGTCCTGGGAAGAATTGGATGCAGCCAACTGACCAGCGGGGCAAAGACCGTCGGCTACTCAGGCCTGCTCGAGCTGCAACAGCAGCTCTTCGCGACCGGTCACCGGGGCCGAACACGACGTGCCCCGGCAAAGCCAGGCCGTCGGAACTCCCTCAGCACTATTTTTACCGCGAACAGGAGCTGGGAGCCAGCTTTCGCCTGTGCCATCTGACAGGCATAGCACCTCGAGACCCGGCAGTGGCTGCGCGAGGGCCTCGGCGGTCAACGATCCGACCTCGCCCTGCAACGGCGCGGAGGGCAACGGCTTCTCGCCACGGATGACCAGCAAGGACCTGCCGCTGAGAGTCGCCAGGGTCCCCCCGAGCAGGGCCGCGCCACCGTGGGGGTTGGCCAGGGCGGTACCCAGCAGTGCCTCACGGGAACGTTCAGCCGCCTCGGACCAGTGCTCCTCGGCCGTGAAAAGATACAGCCTGTCGAGCAATTCCAGGGCAATCGCGTTGCCCGACGGGACCGCCGAATCCCAGGCTTCGCGGGTACGCGCAAGCGGGGTGTCGGCTCCCGCCTGGGAAAAATAGAACCCCCCCTCGGCGTGGGCAAAACGGTCGAGCAGGCCCTGCCCCAACCCCTTAGCTTCGTCGAGGAAGCGCGGTTGTGAAGTAGCCGTAAACAGTTCCAGGCAAGCTCGGCCCATGAAGGCGTAGTCGTCGAGGAAAGCCCCCACCCGCGCCGAGCCGCCGGCGTGCAGGTGCAACAGGCCACCGTCGCCGTCGCGCATCTGCGACAACACGAAATCGACCGCAGCCTGCGCGTCAGCAACCAGGTCAGCACGACCGGCTGCCCGGCCGGTGGCCGCCATCGCCGCTGCGGCCAGCCCGTTCCAGTCGGCCATCACCTTGTCGTCTCTCGTCGGAGCAACCCTGCCCTGCCGCCGTCCCAGCATGGCGGGCAGCACCCTGCCCAGAAGTTCCCGATCGTCGGCCGACGGCTCACCCGCGAGGGCCTCCAACCTGAGAACGTTGCCAGGCTCCGGGGCACCACCCCCTTCCCAGTTTCCGGCTTCGCTCACGTCGAGTAGTTCGCAAGCCCGGGCAAAGTCGGCCGGCGCCACCGCGTCGGCCAATTGATCGCGGGTCCAGGTATAAAAAATGCCCTCCACGCCTTCGCTGTCGGCGTCCAGGGTCGCCGCAAAACCACCGCCCGGCAAGCGCATATCACGCCTTAGCCAGTCAAGGGTGGAAACCGCGACCTCGAGATACCGCCCTTGGCCCGTCAGTTTCCAGGCGCCGAGGTAGCTGGCCGCCAGCGAAGCCTGATCGTAAAGCATCTTTTCAAAATGGGGCACGTGCCACACCCGGTCTACCGAGTAGCGATGGAAGCCACCGCCCACGTGGTCGTGCAAGCCACCGTCGGCCATCGAGTCCCAGCTCAGCCGCAGTAATGCGCGGCGCTTATCGTCGGGCTCGTGCGCCTCGGCTGTCGCGAGCAGGTCAAGCGCGCTGCAGGACGGAAACTTAGGCTGGCTGCCAAAACCCCCGTGCTCACCGTCCACGCTTTCGAGCAGGCCATCGGCCACGCGCAGCAAGCCGTCGGCGTCAACGGCGCGAGCGGCACCCCTGTCGCTCACCAATTCACGCCGCAACCAATCCGCGGTCTTGCCGGCACTTTCGCTGACCTCGTCGCGTCGGTCGTTCCAGGCCCTGGCCACTCCCGCCAGCACCCGGCCAAAACCAGGCAGCTGGCCGCGGTCCTCAGGCGGAAAATACGTACCGGCGTAAAACGGCTCGAGACCAGGAGTCAGAAAAACCGTCATCGGCCAGCCGCCGTGACCGGTCATGGCCTGCACCGCGCGCATGTAGAGTTGGTCAAGGTCAGGACGTTCTTCACGGTCGACCTTGATGCACACGAACAGCTCGTTCATCTGCGCGGCCAGAGTCGGATTTTCGAAGGTCTCGCGTTCCATGACGTGACACCAGTGACAGGCCGAGTAACCAATGCTCAGCAGGATCGGACGTTGTTCGCGCAACGAGCGGGCCAGTGCCGCCTCGCCCCAGGGTTGCCAGGCCACGGGGTTCTCCGCGTGTTGCTGAAGGTAGAGGCTGGGCTCCCCCGAAAGGCGATTATGCGCGGTCTGCGCAAGCGAAGACGTGGTCATCGCCAAGCATAGTCATAGACTTAGAAAGTCCACAATCGCGGAGAACAGTCGAATTTCGCGAGTGGATTTCGCCGAGCCGGCTTACGGGCGTCCGGATCTGGCCTGCCCGAGTCAGCTCACGCCCAGCCGTGTCTCGGCCAGCTTGAGAGCCAGCAGCGCAGCCTCGGTGGCAGCGGTATCAGCCGCCGGATCGTCGAGTGTCGCCTGGGCCTGGTCACGGTCCCGGGCTGCCGCTTCGGCGTCAATTTCGCCTGCCGGTTGGGCGCTGTCAGCGAGTACGGTGACTATATCGCCCACGACCTCGGCGTATCCGCCGCTCACTACGAGCTCGTGATTGTCACCCTTTGCGTCGGTGTAACTGAGCACACCGGTGTCCAGTCCGCCAAGAAAAGTAACGTGCTCGGGCAGTACACCGAACTCCCCGGCGACACCCGGAGCCGTGAGCTCACTGACCTCGGTATCGGCGAGGACCCTTTCCGGGGTCACTATGCGAAGGCGAAGGTTCACGTCAGGCCGCCATCTTCTCGGCTTTCTCGCGGGCCTGTTCGATGGTGCCTACCATGTAGAAGGCCTGCTCGGGCATATCGTCGTGCTTGCCTTCGATCAGTTCCTTGAAGCCCGAAATCGCATCTTCGCGCTTGACGTAAACACCCGGCGTGCCGGTAAAGGTCTCGGCAACGTGGAAGGGCTGGGAAAGGAAACGCTGCACCTTGCGGGCCCGAGCCACCACGAGCTTGTCCTCTTCGGAGAGCTCGTCCATGCCAAGAATCGCAATGATGTCCTGCAGATCCTTGTAGCGCTGCAGGACTTCCTGCACCGAGCGGGCCACGTCGTAGTGCTCTTGTCCCACCACGTTGGGGTCAAGTATGCGCGAGGTTGAATCCAACGGATCTACGGCCGGGTAAATGCCCAGCTCGGCGATCTGCCGCGACAATACCGTAGTGGCGTCCAGGTGGGTAAAGGTCGTTGCCGGCGCCGGGTCGGTGAGATCATCGGCCGGCACGTAAATCGCCTGCACCGAGGTAATCGAACCCTTAGTCGTGGTCGTGATGCGCTCCTGCAGGCCACCAAGATCAGTACCCAGGGTGGGCTGGTAACCCACAGCCGAAGGCATGCGGCCGAGCAGGGCCGACACTTCCGAGTTGGCCTGCGTGAACCTGAAAATGTTGTCGATGAACAACAGAACGTCCTTGCCGTCATGGTCGCGAAAGTACTCGCAACAGGTGAGCGCCGTCAGGGCCACCCGCGCACGCGCGCCGGGCGGCTCGTTCATCTGCCCGTATATCAACGCCGTCTTGTCGATAACCCCCGACTCGCGCATCTCCATCCAGAGGTCGTTGCCTTCACGGGTGCGCTCGCCTACGCCCCCGAACACCGAGTAACCTCCGTGTGCCTGGGCCAGGTTGTTGATCAACTCCATGATGATGACGGTCTTGCCAACGCCAGCACCGCCGAACAGTCCGATCTTGCCGCCCTTGGCGTAAGGACAAAGAAGGTCGACCACCTTGATGCCGGTTTCAAAAGCCTCGACGGCCGTCGACTGCTCGGTAAACTCGGGGGCAGCCCTGTGTATGGGCCACCTTTCGGTAGCCTCTACCGGTCCACCGCCGTCAACCGGCTCGCCGATGACGTTGAGAATGCGCCCCAGGACCGCCTCGCCCACCGGGGTGGTGATGGCCTGGCCGGTGTTGGTGACCTCCGCGCCGCGCACCAGTCCTTCGCTGGAGTCCATGGCTATGGTTCGTACCGTGCTCTCGCCGAGATGGGCCGCGACCTCCATTACCAGGTTGTCGGGCTCGTCATTGATAGCCGTGTTGGTGACCGTGAGAGCGGTCAGGATGTCGGGCACCTCGCCGGGTGGAAATTTCACGTCCACCACTGCGCCCATCACCTGGGTTATCCTGCCTTTAGCCATTACTGCTCGTCTCCTCCGTAGTTTGCCGCCACCCCGCGTTGGCCTGCGGCCCACGCTCGAGTGCGTCAGTCCCTGTGTACCTTAACCGTTGAGTGCCTCGGCTCCGGCGATGATCTCCATGAGTTCACCGGTAATCGTTGCCTGCCTCGCCTTGTTCATCTGCAGTGTCAGCGCGTCCATCATCTCGCCGGCATTACGCGTGGCGCTGTCCATTGCCGTCATACGCGCGCCGTGTTCACTCGCCGCCCCTTCGAGCATCGCCTGGTAGACGGTGGTCTCCAGGTAACGGGGCAACAGGCCCGCCAGCAGCTCCTCGGCCCCCGGCTCAAACAGGTAGTCTGTCGCCTCATCGTCGTTCTCGGCGCTTCCAGCGGCGCCGTCCTGCTGCGACGATGCCTCCCCTCGGTCGATGGGCAGTATCTGCCGGGTGCGGACTATCTGGGTCATGGCCGATTTGAACTCCGAGTAAACCAGGTACACCGAGCCGGCGTCGCCCTCGGTAAACAAGCGGGCAGCCTCGGCTGAAACTTCACGCGCGAGCTCCAGGCTCACCCCGCCAGGTACGTTGACGTGCGCAGTCAAAACACGGTCGCTGCGCTTCTTAAAATAGTCATTGCCCCGCCGCCCACAAACGGTGAGCGAAGCACCCTTTCCCTGCTCAGACGCCATGAAAGCCTCTGCGGCCTTGGAAAGGTTGCTGTTGTAGGCTCCGCAAAGTCCACGGTCCGACGTGATCAGCAGCACGTGCACCGGCGCGTCGCTACCCTCGCCCAGAAATGGGTGCGAGGAAGCCTCGACCCTGTTGGCCAGGTTGGCCAGCAGCGACTGAAGCTTTTCAGAATACGGGCGCGACGCGGCCACCTGGTCTTCCGCCCTGCGCAGCTTGGCGGCCGACACCATCTTCATGGCCCGCGTTATCTGCTGGGTGCTGCGCACCGAAGAGATGCGCTTACGGATGTCTTTGAGGTTGGCCATTGTAGTTTCCGGTCAGTTTTTCCTTGTTCCTGTTCAGCAGCGCGCCGGTTCAGGCCGCGAAGATTCCCTGGAACTGCTCAAGCGCCGCGTCGAGCTTCGCCTTGAGATCGTCATCGAGTTCTTTTTTCTCGGCTATGGCCGGCAGCAACTCGGCATGCGAATTGTCGAGGTAACTCATCAACTCGCTCTCGTAGCGCCCCACATCCGACGGGCTGACATCGCCCATCAATCCGTTGGTCGCCGCGTAGAGAATCACCACCTGTCGCTCGATGGGCATGGGCTCGTACTGCCCCTGCTTGAGCACTTCGACGAGCAGTTCGCCCTGGGCCAGCTGTTTCTGGGTGGCAGCGTCAAGATCTGATCCGAACTGCGCAAAGGCCGCCATCTCGCGAAACTGGGCGAGGTCGAGGCGCAGTGTCCCGGCAACTTTTTTCATCGCCTTGATCTGGGCCGCACCACCCACTCGAGAAACCGACAGGCCCACGTTCACCGCGGGGCGAACGCCTGAAAAGAACAGGTCCGACTCGAGGTATATCTGCCCGTCGGTGATCGAGATCACGTTGGTGGGAATATAAGCCGCCACGTCGCCGGCCTGGGTCTCGATGATAGGCAGGGCTGTGAGCGAACCTCCCCCCACGGAGTCATTCATCTTCGCCGCGCGTTCGAGCAGGCGCGAGTGCAGATAGAACACGTCACCCGGGTAGGCCTCGCGCCCCGGCGGCCGTCTGAGGAGCAACGACAACTGGCGATAAGCGGTGGCCTGCTTGGACAGGTCATCGTAAACGATCAGGGCGTGCTGGCCGTTGTCGCGAAAGTATTCACCCATGGCCACGCCCGCGTAGGCCGCGAGGAACTGCAGCGGGGCCGCCTCCGACGCCGTGGCCGCGACCACTATGGTGTAGTCCATCGAGCCGTGTTTCTTGAGGCGGTCTACCACCTGCGCCACCGAAGACCGCTTCTGGCCGATGGCGACGTATATGCAAACCACGTCGCCGCCCTTCTGGTTGATGATGGTGTCTATGGCCACCGCGGTCTTGCCGGTCTGTCGGTCTCCGATGATCAGCTCGCGCTGGCCACGACCGATCGGGATCATCGAATCTACGGCCTTGATACCCGTCTGCAGTGGCTCGTTCACAGACTGCCGATCCACGATGCCAGGCGCCTTGACCTCGATGCGGCGGCTCTCGCTGCTCTCGATATCACCCAGTCCGTCTATGGGCTGGCCCAGTGCGTTGACCACCCGCCCGAGCAGGCCCTTGCCCACCGGAACCTCGGCGATACGACCGGTACGCTTTACCTCGCCGCCCTCAGAGATTTTTTCCGGGTCGCCGAACACGGCCGCGCCAACGTTGTCCTCTTCGAGGTTCAACGCCATGCCGTAAATACCACCCTCAAACTCAAGCAGTTCGCCCAGGGCGACGCGGTCAAGTCCATGTATGCGGGCGATGCCGTCGGCGCTCGAAAGCACGCGACCGGTTTCACGGATCTCAACCTCGCGGTCAAAGTTCCGTATCTCGTCCCTGATAATATCGCTGATCTCTGATGCCCTGATCTGCATCACTTCTCCCTCGGGTCGTGTTGCCCGATTTCCCTGTTGTCTTTTTCAGTCATCATTTCTACGTTCGCTCTTCTTCCGGGGTACTCGGCTAACGAAACTCAGCCGTTCCCGCCCATGCTACGGGCCAACCTTCGCAAGCGCGTGCGCACGCTACCGTCAAATACCCGTCCCTGCACTTCTACTTCGACTCCGCCCAGCAGGTCAGGATCAACCTCGAGCTCTGGCAGCACGGTACCACCGGTCCGACCACCCGCGAGATCAGCAAAACGCTGCGCGATGGAATCGAGCTCGGCTGCCGTAAGTTCGCTGGCCGACCTGACCGCGATTCTCACGCGACCCTCGACCTCGTCCTCCATGGCGCGATAACACTCATCTATAGCCGGCAATTCGGCCAGCCGGTCCTTTTTGGCGAGCAGCCTCACGAAACGCCCGATCGTTGAACCCTCGCCGGCACCCGCCACCATGGCGGCGGCAATTCGCTGTCGTTGGGCAAGGCCCATGCGGCCAGCGGCCAGCGGATCCCCTTCCACCCCGCCCAGGCCATCGGCGAGTTGCGCCAGCTCCTGCCCGGTTTCCTGTACCCGGTTTTCTTCGTCGGCCAATGAAAACAGGGCCCGCGCGTAGCGCCGTGCTGCGGCTCCCGAAATCACTGGAGGCTGTTCTCCCCGGTCGTCTTCTCAGCCGCCGATACTTCCTTGAGAAACTCTTCGATCAAGCGGCTGCGATCGGCGTCGCCGAGTTTACTGGCCAGTGTTGTAGAGGCCAGCTCAGCAGCGAGCCGAGCGGCCTCGGCACGCAAGTCGGCACGCGCTGTCTCGTAGTCACTTTGCGCGGTGCGACCGGCCTCGGTAAGCATGCGCTCGGCAGCTTCACGCGCGGCAATGAGCAATCGCTTGCCGTCGGCCTCGGCCATCGCCCTGAGTTCGGCCGTTAGTTCTTCGCGCGCCTGGTCAAGACCCGCTAGTTTTTCCTTGTACTCGGCCTGAACACGCTCGGCCTCTTCTTTTGCCCGCGCGGCGGCCGACATGGCTTCCACGAGTTCCTTGCGACGAGAGGTGAGAAAATCGCGCAGCGGCGCCGAAGTGAAACGGTGGAACAGGAAAACGAACAGGCAGAAGTTGAATACCGAAGCACCCAAATTGAACCAGTCTCCACTGCTGAGATGATGCTCGCTGGCGTGACCGGCATCGCCGGCTGCCAGAGCAAACCCGGCGCCCGCGAGAACAGCCAACAGCGTGGCGGCGGCCGAAAAAACTCCGTGACGGGCAAACCGGGCTGCGCTGGGGTCGGTCACGATTGCCCACCGAGGACGGCCTTGACCATCGCGTCTGCCATCTCTTCTGATTGTGCCTTCAAGCTGCTGCGCGCCTCGTCGCGACTCTGCCAGACTTCCTTCCTGAGTGCGGCCAGGTTGTTGGCGGCCTCTTCCCGGGCTTTCTCAAGAATCACGGCCTCGTCTGCGCGCGCCTGGCTCCTGACTTCTTCGGCAGCCACCTGGGCCTGGGCCCTGCTGGCCTTGAGCTCCTTCTCGTAACGCTCGTTCATCTGCTGGGCTTCTTCGCGACCGCTGGCGGCAAGGTCCTGGTCGCCGGCCGTGCGCTGTTCGCGCTCCTCGAGCAGCTGCCCGAAAGGCTTAAACAACAGGCGATTGAGCAGGTAAGCGAGTACAAAAAAGCTTACCAGCTGAATGATAAAGGGAGCTTGCAGTTCGAAATTCATCTATCGAACGGTCCAGTAAAAAGGTCCTGTCTCAAGGTCACAGCGCAGTGGAGGTAACCACGCGGATAACCGGTTTGTAGATCAAAGCGGGCCTTTCCGGCGCCCAACGCGCCGGAGCCTCTCGGCCTAACCTTGCTTGGCTAACACCGCCCGAAGAGCTTGTCAAAACTGTTCCCGGGCGAAGACCCGACAGGGTCAGGCCAGCAGCCGATCGGCCAGCCCGCTAAGCTCTTCTTCCGAGTAGAACTCGATCTCCACGCGACCGCCTTTACCCTTACGACGCACCCGCACGCGCGTGGAAAGTGCACGCCCGAGCTGCTCCTCCAGCCCACTTGTTTCGAGATCCGCAGAGCCGGCCTTCGAGCCAGTCTGCTCCCCATCATCGGTGGCGCTGCCAGCTTGGGAATCGATGATACGGCGCACTTCTTTCTCTGTCTGCCTGACCGACAGACCCCGTTTGCACACTCTCTTTGCGGACTTTATCTGCAAGGCAGCCGTCGGCAGCGCAAGCAACGCGCGGGCGTGGCCCTCGCTCAACTCCGAGCTCTCGAGCAGTTCTTTGACCGGCGCCGGCAAGCCATTCAAGCGCAGCGAGTTGGCAACGCTTGCACGCGACTTACCCACCCGCCTGGCGACATCCTCCTGGGTGTAGCCGTATTCGTTGACCAGTCGCCGATAGGCCGAAGCCTCTTCCAGGGGTGAGAGATCCTGCCTCTGTATGTTCTCAACCAGCGCAAGTTCGACCAGCTCGCCCTCGGAAACCTCTTCGCGCACGATAACCGGCACCTGCTGCAGGCCAGCCAGTGTGGCCGCACGCAGACGACGTTCGCCGGCTATGACCTCGTAACCACCCTTGCTGCGAGTAACAACCAGCGGCTGTATGATGCCGTTCTGCTTGATCGAATCCGCAAGCTCGCGCATCGGCTGCTCATCAAAGTTGCGCCTCGGCTGACCGCGGCCCGCCCAGATGCGCTCCACGTCCACGAGGCCCTGGCCCTTGGGCCAGCTCGGCAGGCCACCCGCAGCCTGGCCTTCGACAGCCTGGCCACCAGCTCCCGGCTTTACTTCTGTCCGCGCAGAGCTTTCCGAAGAAGCATCGTCGGGGCCGGCTTCGCTGGCAGTGGCCGCCCCGAATATCGCGTCAAGCCCTTTGCCCAGTGCTTGTCTCCTGCTCACTATGCCCTCCTGCCCGACTCTCCGACGAGCTTGTTCTTAATATTTTCGTCAGCAATTCTTCGCCTGCCGCGCGGTAGGCTTCGGCCCCCTTTGACGCCGGGTCGTACAACAGCACCGGCAAGCCGTGCGAAGGGCTCTCACTTATTCGGACGTTGCGCGGGATGACCGTGCTCAACACAAGGCTCTGAAAATGTTTCCTTACCTGTTCAGCCACCTGGCGGCTGAGTGTGGTCCGACTATCAAACATTGTCAGCAGTATGCCGTCGACCACCAGCGCTGGGTTGAAAGCGCCGCGTATGCGCTCCACCGTGTCGAGCAGGCCTGTGAGCCCCTCAAGTGCGTAGTACTCGCACTGCAGCGGGATGAGCACCGAGTCAGCTGCCGACAACGCGTTGACGGTAATCATCCCCAGCGAAGGCGGGCAGTCTATAAGAACGCATTCATAGCCAGACCGCACTTCCTCAAGCTTTTCACGCAGGCGGTACTCCCTGGCCTCTTCGCTGACAAGTTCAAGCTCAGCCCCCGCAAGGCTGCGGTCAGCAGGAATTACGTCGAGTTCGGCGAGCTCGGTGGTGCATAGGGCCGATGAAGCCGGCGTGTCGTTAACGAGTACGTCATAGACCGTAACCCCGCTACTGCTGTTGGCTCCGACCCCGCTTGAAGCGCTGCCCTGGGAATCAAGATCGACGAGTAGCGTACGGTGACCGGTCAAGGCCAACGCCGCAGCCATATTGACGGCGGTCGTAGTTTTACCCACACCACCTTTTTGATTTGCTACTGCTACTATGCGCCCCATCGACCCATCCGCCCTTCTCCCCTTGGAATTATCACGCCAGAAGCCTGATTGCGAGCCTTCTGGGCACAGCGGCGGGCACATTCGGCAATACAGGCCGCCCTATACGGATCGAAGGACCGGATTAATTCCGGCTGAGAATTGTTTCACGTGAAACATCTACCGGAACCAAAGCACCACTGAGGCGGACTTGTGAAACGATCTGCCACGGGCTGAGCGGGAAATTGTTTCACGTGAAACAATCTGGCGACTGTTCAGCCCTGGCTGTCGTCGTGCAGCCGATAAACGAAGAGCCGGCGGCCACCGGCCCACCCTAGATCGTAATCCTTCTGCCGCTCAAACTGCAGGCCACCGTGCCCGGGGTCGGGCTGAGCCGCAGTGCCGCCGGCCATGACCAGCAGGCGCCCCCCATCGCGAAGCAAACCCGCCCCCGTCTCCATGAAACGATGCGGGGCCTGAAAAGCCCGCGACACCACGGCGTCAAAACACCGGTCCCGGACCTCAGGGGATTCGACGTCCTCGTTGATTACGCTGCAGTCGGTCAGCTCACAGCATCTGACCACCTGTTCCAGAAAGCCGGCCCGCTTGCGGCGTTTCTCAACCAGGGTTACACGCACGCCCGGCATAACCACCGCCAGGGGCACACCAGGCAAGCCCGCGCCGCTTCCGAGGTCAACAATGTCGCTGCAGCCCGAAAGGCAGTCTACCAGGGCCAACGAATCAAGCAGCTGGGCTTCTACCGCATGTTCTCGGGGGATAGCTGTAAGCCGCTGGACCCGGTTCCAACGGTAAAGCTCGTCGAGATAATCTATCAACCTGAGCGCGAGCTCGTCGTCCAGCGCCAGCCCCAACGAGGCTGCTCCAGCCTGCAGCCTGGAGAGCTCGCCTTTCATGCACTGCGCTTTTTGAGATGAATCGCGATGGCCGAGACCGAAGCCGGTGTCAGGCCACTTACCCGGGAGACCTGGCCCAGTGAAGTAGGCCTTATACGCCCCAGTTTCTCCCGGGCCTCGGCCGACAAGCCCTCGACGGCCTGATAATCAAAATCCTCGGCCAGGGAGGTCCCCTCAAGCTTTTTCATTCGTTGAACTTCTTCGCGCTGGCGGCCGAGGTAGCCATCGTAGGCGGCCTCGGTCTGCACCAGGGCTGCCAGGTCAGGCTCAACGCGGGGTAGGGCGGTCAAGCCAGCCCGTTCAACGAGGCGGCCCAGAAGCTGGTAGTCAACCGCCGGCCGCCTCAGCATCTCCCAGCAACTCGTAGAGCCGGTAGGCACCGCTACCCCCGCTTCGCCAAGACCGGCACGAAGCGCGCCATCTGGATTGAGCCGGGTTGACTTCAGGGCCGAGGTGACCCGGCGCAAGCCGCTCTCCCTGCGCTCAAGCGAGGCCAGCCGCTTGTCACTCAGGACGCCGATCGATCGCGCGTGGGCAGCCAGCCTCAGGTCGGCATTGTCCTCTCTGAGCAGCAATCGATACTCAGCCCTCGAAGTGAACATACGATAGGGTTCGCCCTCAACACCGCGGGTAACGAGATCGTCTATCATCACGCCAATGTATGCCTCATCACGACCCAGCAGCAGGGCATCGCTACCGGACAACAAGCGCACGGCATTTATACCTGCGATGAGGCCCTGGGCCGCCGCCTCTTCATAGCCGGTGGTTCCGTTGATCTGACCGGCCAGGAACAGGCCACCCAGCACCCGGGTCTCTAAGGACGGACCGAGCTGGGTAGGCTCCACGTAGTCGTACTCTATGGCGTATCCCGGCCTCACGATGATGGCCTGCTCCAGCCCCTCGATGCTGCGCACGAACTGTTCCTGCACCTCCAGCGGCAAGGCGGTCGACAGGCCGTTGGGATAGACCTCATCGCTGTCCAGGCCTTCGGGTTCAAGAAAGATCCGATGAGTATCCCGCTCAGGAAAGCGTACGACCTTGTCCTCCAGGGCCGGGCAGTAGCGGGGACCGCCGCAGTCTATCGTGCCGTTGTACATTGGCGATTTCTGAAGGTTATCGCTTATGATGCGATGCGTCATCGGGTTGGTCGCGGTAAGGTAGCAGCTCAACTGCTTCAGAGGAGGGACGATGTCGTCAAAAGAAAAAGTCGGCATGTCCGGGTCGCCCGGCTGCTCGACCAAACGATCCCAGGCTATGCTGCGTGCCGACAGCCGCGGGCAGGTACCCGTCTTCAACCTTCCCGTGAGCAGGCCGACATCGCGCAACGAAGCGCTCAGCCCGTGCGAGGCCCGGTCGCCAGCCCGACCACCACTGCTCTGCCTGTGGCCTTCGCGGATCAACCCCTCGAGAAAAGTACCCGTGGTAACGATCACAGCAGGCGCAAAGTAAGCTTGTCCGTCGCCGCTCAGCACGCCCCGCACCCGACCAGCATCGTGCAGCAGTTCGGTGACCTCGCCTTCAAGCAGGGTAAGCCCTTGCGTGTCGCGGGCCACCTGCGTCATACGGCGACTGTAGAGCAGCTTGTCGGCCTGGGCGCGGGTGGCCTGCACCGCTGGGCCCTTACGCGTGTTCAAGCGCCGGAACTGTATGCCACACTCGTCAATGGCACGGCCCATTTCGCCACCGAGGGCATCGATCTCGCGCACCAGGTGGCCCTTGCCTATGCCGCCAATCGCCGGATTACATGACATGCGCGCAAGTCGGTCCGAGTCCATGGTCACGAGCAGCGTGCGACAACCCGAACGCGCTGCCAGCAGCGCGGCTTCCATGCCGGCGTGACCTGCGCCGATGACGATTACGTCATAATCTGTATCCATGCTTCCCATTGTCTCAGCCGCCGGCTCTCTTACTTGCCCACGCAGAACTCAGAAAATATCACGTCCAGGATATCTTCGTTATCCAGAACCTCGGTAAGCGCCGACAGTCCTTCGAGCCCCTGCCGTAGCTCAAAGGCGATCAACTCGCTACCGGCCCGGTCGCGCAACAGGCCACTGGCCTGCTGCAATGCGAGCGCAGCCTTTTCAAGCGAAACGCGGTGCCGCTCCCTGCCCATGAAGGCAGGTTGCCCGGGCTCGCCCAGTACGCTGTTGAGCTTGTCGCGAACGGCCTCGGCCAGCTGTTCACAGCCTTCGCCCGACAGCGCCGATACCCCGAGCACCGGGGCACCATCAGCGGCCTGCGACAGGCGCATACTGTCCAGCGAGCAACCGAGATCGAGCTTGTTGAGTAACAACAGGTCGGCTCCAACAGCAAGCTCAATATTGGCCTCGAGCAGTTCAGGCCGCGAACCGTCCACCACCAACACGCGCAGGTCGGCCTCCTGCATGGCCTGCCGACTACGCTCGGTAGCGGCACGGTCCAGATCGGTCATGTTCGCTCTCGTGTCTCCGACCAGGTGCTCCCCCAGGCCGGCGGTGTCGGTCATCACCAGCGCCAGCCCAGCAAGATCGACGGTCTCCTGTACGCAATCACGGGTGGTTCCGGGTTCGCTTGAGACGAGCACCCTGCCGTGCCCGAGCAGGGTGTTGAAGAGACTCGACTTACCGGCATTGGGCAAGCCGTAGAGCACCAGTCGACAGCCCTCGCGCAGGCGACGGCCGAGGGTGAAAGAGTCGAGCAAAGAGGCCACTTCGGATTGCAGACCAGCCAACGCCAGCAGCGACGCCTCCGGATCGGGTTCTCCTATTTCCTCTTCGCTGAAATCAACGTCGGCTTCCGCCGCTGCGAGCAGCCCGCACAACTGCTGCCTGAGCGAAGCCAGCCTGGTCGACAGACCGCCCTGCAGCTGCTCCCAGGCGGCTTCGGCGGCTAGCCCGGCAGGTGCGTTTATGAGATCGATCAAGGCCTCGGCCTGGCTCAGGTCCATGCGGCCGTTGAGCACCGCCCGGCGCGTGAACTCGCCCCTGTCGGCAGGCCTGGCGCCGGCTGCATGAACCGCGCCCATGATCCTCTCTACCACCACGGGCGAACCGTGGCACTGGATCTCCAGGCAGTCTTCGCCGGTAAAACTACGGGGGCCTGGCATCACCACGCACAACACCTCATCAATCGGGCGTTCGCTGACGGGGTCGACCGCGGTGCCGTGACTGAGCTTCCAGGGCTCGAGGGGCCGATCGGGGGACGGTCGAAAAACCGCCGCGGCTATGGCCGGTACCAGCGCCCCGCTGACCCTCACGACGGCTATCGCCGCTGTCCCGGCGGCCGTCGCGCAGGCAGCAATCGTATCGGTCTTGTACAAGGGCGTCGCCCCCGCTCAGGCAGCCACCGGGGCGGGAGCGTGACTGTCTATTTCCTGATCGTGGCCGAACTCGCCTTCGCTGACCACGGCCTCATCGACAACCGGTAACATGCGTATCTTACGATAAAAGCCAGAGCCCAGTATGCGCAGCTTGAGACCCTCGGTCTCGGCCAGGGCACCCTGGAAAACCCGCCGGTCCGCCGGGCTCATGGCCGCCAGTTGAACGCCCTTTACGTCGGCGATCACCTGCTCGCCCAGCCTGGCTGCAAGACTTTCAAGCACGGTGGCCCGCAGCGCGCGGTAGTCGCCTATATCGACGGTGACGCGCAGCCGATCAGCCCGCTCGCCTTTGTGAATCATGCGGTTGAGCACGTGCTCAAGCGCGTCCAGGCACTGGGCCTCAGGGCCGACCAGAATGGCATCGGTTTCAGATCTGACCGTCACCACGACTTCGTTTCCGTCGTCCACGAGGCTGGCGCTCACCCGGCCCGGAAAACCCATGGAAGCGATCAACTGACCCATGAGTTCGGCTCCGAGATCGCAAAGTTTTGCTTTTTCTTCTTCGCTCAAGGGCGGCGAGGGGGCCTGCTTCTCCTGTTGCCTCTCGGGCTGTTTCTCCCGCTGAGTCCCGGATTGCTGGCTATCAGATTGCTGGCTATCAGATTGCTGACCGCCACCCTGACCACCACCACCCTGACCACCGCGGCCCCTGCCGCGACGGCCACGCCGGCGCCCACTGCCACTGCGGGCTTCCTGGTTGCCGCCCCGGCCAGCGTTGCCGCCCCGGCCAGCGTTGCCTCCCTGGCCGGCGTTGCCGCCCTGGCCAGCGTTGCCGCCCTGGCCGGAAGCGGTATCACCATCCGCAGCCGAAGCTCCGCCACCACGATTCCTGGTGTCGTCGCGCTTCTTGTCATCACGCTTCTTGTCATCACGCCGAGCCCGGCCGCCACCCTCTCGGCGATTGCCGCCACGAGAAGCCCCGCCATCACCTTCACCGCCACGACGACGTCCGCGCCGCCGACGTCCGCTTTGCTCGGCCATGTCGTAACTCTGGCCGTCGTCCATGACACCCGGACGGGGAGTTGCCCGTACCTGGGCACGACGGGCGCCCACGCCAAGGAATCCCTTGCGCGGATGCCGCTGTATTTTTATCTCAACACGATCACGGGTCAGCCCGAGCTGATTAAGAGCCAACTGAATGGCTTCTTCGACCGTAACTCCCTGTACCTCGACGCTATCTGACATCGGCTTATTACTCCTGTGTCCGCTGCCGGTTGGTGTGGTACTGCTGCGCGATTGAAAGCAGGTTATTCGTGAACCAGTACAACACCAGGCCGGAGGGAAAGTTTACAAACATGACTGTGAAGACGACGGGCATGAGCATCATCATCTTCTGCTGGGCGGGATCTCCCATGCTCGGGGTCATGCGCTGTTGGAGGACCATGCTGGCCCCCATGAACAGGGTCATGACCGGTATTCCGGGCGGGGAGACAAAAGGAATGGCCAGGCTACCGAGTCTGTCGGGCTGCGACAGGTCGGTCATCCAACCGATGAAAGGGGCGTGACGTAGCTCAATTGCCTGCATGAGCGCGTTGTACAAGCCCAGGAACACGGGGATCTGCACCACCATCGGCAGGCAACCCGAAAGCGGGTTCACCTTGTGACGGCGATAGAGCTCCATCATTTCGCGATTGAGGGTCTCGCGATCATCTTTATACTTTTCCTGTATCTTCTTGAGCTCAGGCTGCACTTTCTGCATGGCCTTCATGGCGTGGGCCTGTCGCTTGTTGACGGGGTAAAACAGTACCCTCACGCCCAGCGTGAGCAGCAGTATCGCCACCCCGAAATTGCCCACGTAGCGCTCCAGGAAAATAAGCGCCTCGAGCATCGGTCGAGCTATGGCCGAGAACCAGCCCAGGTCGATTGCCGTGTCGAGCGAATGGCCGACGTCTTCGAGCAGGTGCAACCGCTTAGGCCCAACGAACAGGCTCCAGGACAGGCTGTCGGTGCCGTCCTCCCACAAGGTGGCTTCGCCCAGGCCTGATCCCGCGGCGGCAACAAACCGCAGCGCGGTAGTTTCAGGCGGAAAAAATGCCGCCATGAAATAGTGGCTCGCGTAGCCCGCCCAGGTGATCTGGCCCAGCTGGATCAGGGGCTCTTCGAGCCCCGACGCCGCGCTTGCCTCCAGCTCACCGTCTATAAACCCCACGGGCCCTTCTGTCCCCGCAAAGCGGTTGGCCTGTTCGCCCAACTGCCGGGTCCAGGACAAGCCGGTTGAACGACTACCCTCGGCCTTTACCTCCAGCTCTACGTCCAGAACGTAAGAACCCCCGTGCACGGTCACTCGCTTGGTGATCTCTTCGCCCGCCGGGCCCTGGCCACGCATGACCACTGCCATATCCGCCCCGAGCCTCTGCACGTCCAGTTCGTAGACAATGTTGCGGTCGTCGCGCGGCTGACCCTCGCCGTCGGTCCAGTAGGCACCAAGCGGCAGCAAGCTGCCGGCGGTTACCATGTCGAGCGGAGCACTATCGCCCGAGTTCGTTTCATTAAACTCTCGCAGCCGGTAGTGGCGCAGCCGGCCTCCCCGCGAAGTAAACACCGCCTCGACAAGATCGCTGGAAAGCTCGGCCAGCTGTTCGACGCTTCCCGGCGTGAAATGAATGGGGTCGGCCAACAGTCCGCGGGCTTCAATCGGGGGCAGCTTCAGTGCCGGCACCGGCGCCGTCGACGATACCGGCGGCGGGATGACCGCTCCCGATAAATCACCGCCGGTGGGTGCACTGCCAAGGTCGGGTTGCAGCCGCCCCGCTTGCTGTTGATCGGGGGGAAGCTGACCGGGGGGCACCTGCGCTTGAGGCGCAAAAAGATACTGGTAGCCAACCAGGATCCCGACCGAAAGTATAAATGCTAGTAGTGCTCTCTGTTCCACCAAGCGGCCCCATCTGAAGGCCGCAACCTGGCTCTCGGTTTCAACCCACTGGGTCGTAACCCCCGTCGGTGAACGGGTGACAGCGGGCCAATCGCGACAGCGCTCGTGCGCTGCCTGAAATCGGTCCATATCTATCTATCGCGGTCATGGCATAGGCGGAGCAACTGGGATGGTAGCGACAACTAGGTCCGAGTAGCGGGGATAAAACGGCACGGTAGGCGCGGATCGCATAGACCAGCGCGGCCGCTGTAAAAGCAGCCCAACTGGCACCAATAGCCCCCAGGCGACTAAGCCCAGGCGCTGACGGATCGGTCATCACTGGACCTCCGTCATTCGGTTTTAATGCCCACGAGGGCCGCAAGTTCCGTTTCAACATCCCTGTAACTCAAGCTGTCAGCACCCGCTCTGGCTATGACTACGAAATCGTGAGCCGGCTGCAGTTTGTTATAATTTAACCTGAAAAATTCTCTGACTCTTCGCTTAATACTGTTCCTTTTGACCGCCGAGCCTACTCTGCGACTCACCGTTATGCCCAGCCTGACGTCCTTCGTCGGCCCGGGACAAGCGATCAAAACAAAGTGCGGTCCTCTCTTACCGCGATTACCTCGCTGGATGCGCAGAAACTCCGCACGCTTGCGCAAACGACGAGTGCGGGGGTAAGTAAACCCCATGTGCCTGAGCCCCATGTCCTTGAGACCCGTATCCCGTCGGCTTGTCAGCCCGCCTGTCAGCCCCTAGCCCGCTTGGGAGGGGTGGAGACCGCAAGGCGTTTGCGCCCCTTGGCGCGACGATTTCTGATCACGCTACGCCCGCCTGGAGATGACATACGCGCCCTGAACCCATGCCGCCGGCGGCGACTCTGATTGCTAGGTTGATAGGTTCTTTTCACGCATTCAGCTCCCGTCTGAACCTTGCGCAGACTTCCACGCAGGATCCAACCGGGCAAAGCTGTCACAGCAATTCTATCTTGTCAATTGTACACGGCCTGGAGCAACAGCGCAGTTATTCTATATTACAGGGGTTTAGCGCCGCCGGGGCCGCTATCAAAGGGAGCTGAGCGAAGGCCGAAGAGAATTCGGGTGCCCCCTCGGCAAGCTCAGTGAAACTCGGGCTTGAGACTGCGCCCAAGCAGCTCCGAGAGGGCCTGGGACGGGGCCATGCCGTTGTAAAGGACCTCGTAGCAGGTCTCGACTATGGGCATTTCGACACCGTGCCTGTCTGCCAGCATCTTCACCGAGCGCGTATTGCGTACGCCCTCCACCACCATGCGCATGCTGCCCAGGATCTGCTCCACGTCCTCGCCGCGGCCTATTCGCAAGCCGAACTGGCGGTTGCGGCTCAGGTCGCCCGTGCAGGTCAACACGAGGTCGCCCAGTCCCGACAAGCCCGACAATGTTTCGGGACGAGCGCCGAGCGCCGCGGCAAGGCGCTGCGTTTCGGCCAGGGCCCTGGTTATCGTCGCTGCCCGTGCGTTGTGTCCCAGGCCCAGCCCATCGCCGGCACCCGTGGCAATGGCAATCACGTTCTTCACCACGCCGCCCACCTCGACACCGGTCACGTCGGTGCTGCTGTAGACCCTCAGGTTGAGAGACGCAAAGTTGTGCTGGATGCTCTCGGCGGTCTCCTGGTCAGCGGCCGCGGCTACCACCACGGTGGGCATTCCAGCTGCCACCTCGGTGGCAAAGCTTGGTCCTGACAGGACACCGACGCGCGGCATAACAGAGCTGCCGCCACCCTGCCGCTGCGCGGCGAGGCATTCACCAATTACCGCGGTCATGGTGGCACAGCTTTCGTCTTCGATGCCCTTGGATGCCGACACCACCACCGCGTCGTCCGCGATCCACGGCGCCACCGCAGTCATGGTCTCGCGCATTGCGTGCGAAGGCACAACCGCCACCACCAGGCTGGCGCCGGCGAGCGCCTGCTCGGCATCACTGGTCGCCTTGAGATTTTCGTTGAGTTTGAGCCCGGGCAGGTAGACCGGGTTCTCATGCCTGGCGTTGACCGCCGCTGCGACTTCTTTGCCCCGCGACCAGAGTACCGTTTCGTGGCCGTTGCCAGCCAGCAGACTAGCCAGGGCTGTTCCCCAGCTACCAGCCCCCAGCACCGCAGCCTTCACGGGCACGCCGCCTAGTCTCCCTCTTCCGGTGTTTCTATATCGGCCATCGACTCGGTGTCGACCTCTGCCACCAGCGCCACCGAGGCCACTTTCTCGCCACCACCGGAGTCTACCTTCACCAGGCGCACGCCCTGGGTCTGGCGCCCGATGACACGGATATCACCCACGCCCATGCGAATGAGCTTGCCGCCGTCTGTAACCAGTACGACGTCGTCATCAACATCGGCGATCTGTACCACTCCCACGACCTGGCCGGTCTTGGGGGTAACCTTCATGGTGTAAACACCCTTGGCGCCGCGCTTCACCAGCCGGTAGGTCTCGATCTTGCTGCGCTTGCCGTATCCGTTGGCCGACACCGTGAGCAGCGTGGCTCCAGCCTCGACGACCTCCATCGACACCACGACGTCACCCTTACCCAGGGTGGCACCGCGCACTCCACCGGCCGTACGGCCCATCGAACGAACATCGGTCTCCTTGAAACGCACCAGCATTCCGTTGCGGGTCGACAGCGCCATTTCCTTGGAGCCGTTGGTGATGCGTACCGAGATCAACTCGTCCTTGCCCACAAGGTTGATGGCCCTTATGCCGTTGGTCCGGGGTCGCGAAAAATCCATCAATGGCGTTTTCTTCACCGTCCCGGCCCGCGTTGCAAAGAACACGAACTGGTCCTTGGTGAACTCACGCACCGCGAGAAACGCCGACAACTCCTCGCCGGGCTGAAGGGGCAGCAGGTTCACTATCGCCTTGCCACGCGCCACGCGCCCAGCCTGGGGCAGCTCATGGACCTTTCGCCAGTACACCCGGCCCCGGTTGGTGAAAAACATCAGGTAGGAGTGGGTGGAGGCCACGAACATGTGCTCGATAAAGTCCTCGCCCTTGGTCCCGGCCCCGGTTTTACCGCGGCCACCGCGCCGCTGCTGCCTGTACAGCGAAGTCGCGTTACGCTTGATGTAACCCTCGTGCGAGACGGTAACCACCATCTCTTCGTCCACGATCATGTCCTCGATGCCGATGTCGTCGGTAGCCTCGGCTATCTCGGTACGACGTTCGTCACCGTATTTCAGCGCCAACTCTTCAAGCTCGGTGGAAATAATTTTCAACACCTCGGCCTTGTCCGAGAGTATTTTCTTCAGCCGGCGTATCAGTGCACGAACTTCCTTATGCTCTTGAAGAATCTTGTCGCGCTCGAGTCCGGTCAAGCGCTGCAGGCGCATGTCGAGAATGGCCTGGGCCTGCACCAATGACAGCTCGAATTTATCGACCAGTTGCTCTCTTGCCGTAACGGCGTCCTTGGCCTTGCGGATGAGCTTGATGACCGCATCGAGGTTGTCCAGCGCGATCTTAAGGCCCTCTAGTATGTGCAGCCTCGCCTCGGCCTTGCGCAGGTCAAACGCGGTGGCCCGGATAACCATCTCGCGCCGGTGATCAATAAAGTGGACCAGCGCCGACTTGAGGTTGAGCAACTTCGGCACACCGTCCACCAGGGCGACCATGCGCACCGAGAAGGTCTGCTGCATCTGCGTGTGCTTGTAGAGGTTGTTGAGCACCACCAGGGGCACAGCGTCCTTTTTGAGCTCCACCACGATACGCATGCCATCACGGTCCGACTCGTCACGGAGGTCGGAGATACCCTCGATTTTCTTGGCGTTGACCAGTAGCGCAATCTTCTCGATCAGCACCGACTTGTTCACCTGGTAGGGGATCTCGTTGATCACGATGCGCGAGCGCCCGGTACGTGAATCGGTCTCGGTGCTGGCGTTGGCCCGTACCTGCAGCTTGGCCCGCCCGGTCTGGTAGGCTTCCTTGATGGGCGCCCTCCCGAATATGGTGGCACCGGTAGGAAAATCCGGCCCCGTGACGTGCTTCATAAGCCCGTCGATCGAAATCTCCGGGTCGTCGATGAGGGCGCGCAGCGCAGCGCAGATTTCACGCAGGTTGTGAGGGGGGATCGACGTCGTCATGCCCACTGCGATACCGGTCGCGCCGTTAATGAGAAGGTTGGGCACGCGCGCAGGCATAACCGTGGGCTCGGCCGTGCTGCCATCGTAGTTGGGAATGAACTCGACGGTTTCCTTGTCGATGTCGACGAGCATTTCACCCGCCAGCCGTGACATGCGGACCTCGGTGTAACGCATGGCCGCAGCGGCGTCGCCGTCTACAGAACCAAAGTTGCCCTGGCCGTCAACGAGCAGGTAGCGCAGCGAAAAATCCTGGGCCATGCGAACGATGGTGTCGTAAACCGCCTGGTCGCCATGCGGGTGGTATTTACCGATAACGTCACCGACCACGCGCGCTGATTTCTTCGGCGGTTTATTCCAATCGTTGCTGAGATCGTACATCGCGTAGAGCACGCGACGGTGCACGGGTTTCAATCCATCGCGCACGTCGGGCAGCGCACGACCGATGATGACACTCATCGCGTAGTCCACGAAGGACGCACGCATCTCGTCCTTGATCTCTATGGGCAGCTCGGGGCGGCGTACGTTAGCTTCCATGCTTCATACCGCTAGACGTCCAGGTTGCGCACGTCGCGCGCGTTGGCCTCGATGAACTCCCGACGGATCTCCACGTTTTTGCCCATGCACAGGCTGATCATGGAGTCAGCTCCCGGCGCGTCTTCCATGGCCACCTTGAGCAGCACCCTGCGCTCCGGGTCCATCGTGGTCTCCCACAACTGCTCGGGGTTCATTTCGCCCAGCCCCTTGTATCGCTGCACGACCAGGCCCTTTTCGGCCCCCTTCATGATCACGTCGTAGAGCTCGTTGAGGCTTGCCGCCTCGCTGGTGCCGGTTCCGTTCTCAATCTGGAAGGGAGTCTTGCCCAGTCCTTCAAGTTCGCCCAGCAAGCGCGACAGCGTCGAGAACTCGGGCGACCCCAGCAACTCGGTGTCCACGATAGTGACCGTGGAACGGCCGTTGACAGTGGTGCTCACCACCATCCTCTCGCAACCGTGTTCGGGATCTTCCTCGTAAGATACGCTGTAAGGCGCAGACTCCGGGTGACGTTGATCGAGCTCGCTCTTGAGACGCTTGCCCGTCTTGCGCAGAACTGTTTTCTTGCCCAGGCTTGCTACGCTGATTTCGCCGTCGCCAGCCACCGCGCTTATGACCGCGCGATCGCGACGCTTCATCTCGAACACGTTGAGCAGGTCGCTTACACGCGTGAGCCTGGTGAGCGCCTTCGTCAGGGCCGCCGTCGTAATCGCTTTTTTGGCACCCTTGCCGCGTACATTGAGGCCTTCCACCCCGAGTTCTATCAGGTGCGCGTCGAGCGCCGGCTGATCCTTGAGGTACTGCTCCTTGCTCGATTTCTTGACCCGAAACAACGGGGGCTGGGCGATGTACAGGTGACCGCTTTCAATCAAGCGACGGTAATTGCGAAAGAAAAACGTGAGCAGGAGCGTGCGGATATGCAGGCCGTCCACGTCGGCATCAGTCATGATGATGACCTTGTGGTATCTCAGCTTGGACAGGTCATCAGCGTCTTCGCCCACGCCCAACCCCAGCGCCATGACCAGCAAACGTATGGCCTCAGACTGCAGCTGCTTGGCAACCGGCGCCTTCTCAATGTTGAGTATCTTGCCCCTGAGCGGAAGAATGGCCTGGTTGCGGCGATCACGGCCCTGCTTTGCCGAACCACCGGCGGAATCTCCCTCGACTATGTAGAGCTCGCTCTCGGCGGGGTCGCGGCTCTGGCAGTCTGCGAGTTTTCCGGGCAAGGCACCGGACTCCAGCGCCCCCTTGCGACGCACCATGTCGCGAGCCTTGCGCGAGGCCACCCGCCCACGGGCCGCGTCGAGACACTTATTGACTATCGCCCGGGCGTCGCGTGGGCTCTCTTCGAGGCAGGTCGCGAGACTCTCGTTCACCAAGGTCGCTACCAGGCCGCGCACCTCGCTGTTGCCGAGCTTGGTCTTGGTCTGCCCTTCGAACTGTGGCTCGGGCACCTTGACAGACAACACCGCGGCCAACCCTTCACGCGAGTCATCGCCTTCGATGGTTTCATCGTTTTTCTTGAGCAGGTTGTTGGCTACCGCATAAGCGTTGAGGGTTCGCGTGAGCGCTGAGCGCAGGCCGGCCATGTGGGTGCCGCCCTCGATGGTGTTGATGTTGTTGGCGAAGCTGTAAACGTTCTGCGTGTAGCTGTCGTTCCACTGCAGGGCGATCTCAATTTCAACCCCGTTACGCTCGCCGGTCAGGTAAACGATCTTGTTGTTCACTACCTCGTGGTCACGGTTGAGGTGCTCCACGAACGAGACGATTCCGCCCTCGTAGTAGAACGTTTCCATCTGGCCTTTTTCCCGTTCGTCCTCCAGGGTGATGCGCACGCCCCTGTTGAGGAAAGCCAGCTCGCGCAGCCGCTTGGCGAGGATGCCGTAGTTGAACACCTCCACCTCAAAAATGCTGCTGTCGGCCTTGAACTTGACCGTGGTGCCTGACCTCTTGGTTTCGCCCACGGCCTTGAGAGCGCGCTTGCGCTTTCCCCGGTGAAACTCCTGTTGGTAGACCTTGCCGTCGCGATAAATCTCTACCTCGAGATGTTCCGAAAGAGCGTTAACCACCGATACGCCGACACCGTGCAGACCACCCGAAACCTTGTAGGACCCCTTGTCGAACTTACCGCCGGCGTGCAGCTTGGTCATCACCACTTCTGCTGCCGACACGCCCTCGGTGGGGTGTTTGTCTACCGGGATACCACGGCCGTTGTCGCTGACCGTGATGCTGTTATCGACGTGGATTTCAACCACCACGACGTCGCAGTGACCGGCCAGGGCCTCGTCGATAGAGTTATCAACGACCTCGAAAACCAGGTGGTGCAGGCCACGCTCACTGGTGTCGCCAATGTACATGCCGGGCCGCTTACGGACCGCGTCCAGCCCCTCGAGGACTTTTATATTTTTGGCGGAGTAGTCTGCTGCCGGGGGTTTTGCCCCGCTCTTTCCAGTCTTTTTAATTACTTTGATTTTGCTCGGCATACGAAAAGAAAATCCTGTTCCAGAAGGGCACGAGCGCCTGGCGGGGCGTGCCCTTCTGGCCCGCTTCGGGCAGCGGTCGGTCCGCCCTCAAGGGGTCGTCCCGACACCGGCCAAAGTATCAATCAGGGCTCGGAAAGTAAAACGGGTCTGCGGCTGTTCACCCGCAAAAAACAAGGCCGAAATCAGGGGACCGGGACCCCGATATTATTCCGTAGGGGGATCTTTTTCGGCCCGACGGCCGAGCTCATATACGCATTGGCATAACGACGTAGCAGTAGTCCTTGTCGATTCCCCTGACGACGCCGGGGCTGAGCTGATCCTTGAGCGAAATCTCGACGTTTTCGTTGTCCGGAAGCACGTTGAGAACGTCGAGAAGGTAACGGCTGTTAAAGCCGATCTCGATCTCATCACCTCCGTACTTGACCTTCACATCTTCGCTGGCTTCGCCCAGGTCGGGGTTATTGGCCGACACCTCGAGAGAATCCTCCTGGACGCTGAACTTGATGCCTCGGGCTCGCTCACTCGAAAGCAAGGACACCCTGCGTACGGTCTGCAACAGGCTGTCCCGTTCGGCTACCATCAGGTGAGGAACCTTTTTTGGTACGACCTGGTTGTAGTCAGGAAAATTACCCTCGACCAGGCGCATGCTCATTATCGCGCTGCCAGCCTCGAGGAAGGCCTCGTTAGCGGTGATCGATAGCTTGACGTCTGCTTCCGAGGCCATATCGGAAAGTATCCTGGCAGTTTCGTTAAGGCCCTTGCGGGGTAGAATTACCCCGGAAGGAATTTCACCGCTGCTGTTCTTTTTTTCTATCATCGCCAGGCGATGACCGTCGGTAGCGACCATCCTCAACAGGCCACCTTCGGTAGCCGATTCCAAGTAGACCCCCGCCAGGTTGGACCTTGTGTCGTCGGTGGACACGGCGAAGATGGTTTTCTGTATCATGTCGAGAAGTTCGTTGACCTTGAATGAAAGAACCGTCGTGGCGCTACCGTTTCCCGGCGAATCGGAGACCCCCGGATGGTCGGAAGGGTCAATTCCCATCAGCTTGAAGTCTGAGCGACCGTAAGCCACTTCGACCCAGCTGTTCTTGAGAACCTTGAGCTTGAGTTCGATGCCGTCGGGAGCCTCCCTGACGATTTCGAACAACTTGCGGGCCGATACTGCCACTGTGCCGGGTTTTTTTACCTGGGCTGGACAGGACTGGCGCAGCCCGATTTCAAGATCGCTGGCCAGGACGATCACAGAGTCTGAATCAGTTTCGATCACCAGGTTGGTGAGCACTGGCATCGAGTGTCTTCGGTCGACCACTCCCTGGCAGCGGTTGAGTACGGTAAGGAAGGATTCTCTTTCTAGGGTTATCTCCATGCGGACCTCTTCAGTAATAAAGGAATAGACTTATCCTGTTACTGTTGTTAGATGCCAACTTTCGAGGGATAAGTTCGTAAGTTGTTGTATTGATGTAGTATTGTATGCACAGCAAGCCTGTGCGCTTCCTGCTGACAATCTGAGCGTAACTCCTTTCTTTGTGTTTCGGCTGCGATAGGCAAAATCTGCGCACAGCCCAGCGCATAACTTATCCACAGCCAATCATCCTCGTCACGGTGTCGACCAGATCGCGAAAACGGGGGTCGTCACTACGCTTCTTTTCGACCACCCGGCAGGCGTGGACCACGGTTGAGTGGTCGCGGCCACCGAGGAACTCACCAATGCGGGGAAACGAAGCGCCGGCGTGGTTGCGCATGATGTACATGGCCACCTGCCTTGCTTCGGCCACCTTCTTGGTGCGCCGTCGTGCCGCCAGTTCACCGGGCCTGAGGCCGAAGTGGCGGTTGACCCCGGTAGCTATGTCCTCGAGGCCGATTTCCTTCTGGCCATTGCCGCCGCTGGTGGCGAGCAGTTCCCTGGCCAGGTCCAGTGTCAGTTCACTGCGGTTCAACGAAGCGTAAGCACTCAAGCGGGTGAGCGCGCCCTCCAGATCACGGACGTTGGAGTCGATCTGAGAGGCCACGTAGCTCATCACCTCGTCGGGCACGCTTATGCTCTCGGCCTGGGCTTTGCGCCGCAGAATGGCCACGCGGGTTTCGGCGTCGGGTGACTGGATGTCCGCCACCAGGCCCCAGCCGAAGCGGTTGCAGAGCCGTTCTTCAACACCCTGTATCTCGTTGGGAAACTTGTCCGAGGTCAGCACGATCTGCTTGCCGCTGTCATAGAGCGCGTTGAAGACGTGGAAGAATTCTTCCTGGGTACGCTCGCGGCCAGCGAGAAACTGTATGTCGTCGACCACGAGCACGTCCATGCGGCGAACGCGGTTTTTGAATTCCTGCACGCGGTTGCGGGAGATGGCGTCGATGAGCTGGTTGGTGAAGCTGTCGGTGGACAGGAACAACACCCGCGCGTTGGGGTCAGAGTCGACGATGGCGTTGCCGATGGCGTTTGCCAGGTGAGTTTTACCCAGTCCCACACCACCAAAAATAAAAAAGGGGTTGTAAAGCGCGCCCGGCTGCCCGGCCACCGCGCGGGCGGCGGCATGTGCAAACTGGTTGCTGGGGCCGACCACGAAGTTGTCGAAATCGTAGCGGGCAAGGAAGCCCCCGGGCCGTCGCGCAGGAGGTTTTCTGACTTTCTGGCTGGCCTTGTCCGGCTCGTCGGCAAACAGGTTTCCCTGGGCCGGCTGCTCGTCGCAGACAAGGCGCAGGGTGTTCCGTTGTCCACTGGCCTCGGTCCAGGCTGTGGATATGTCGTCGAGAAAGTTCTCCTCTATCCAGGACGCACAGAGCCGGTTGGGGACAGTGATTTCCAGCGCCCCATCAGGTGCCGGACGCGTTTTCATGGGCTCAATCCAGGATTCGAAGTCCTCATCGGATACAACCGCCCTGAGCGAGCTAACGACTTGATTCCAAAGGGTTTTAAAGTTGACCGACGGGGCGTTTTCCACAACAATTACCAAACTTAGACACAGGGTTATCCACAACTGTTGATAACCCGTATCGCGGGGCCGCGGTGGAACTTATCCACAGGGGCACCGATGGTTGCCAATAGGCCCAAACGCGTGGAGTTTCAAGAGCGGTACGCGACGCGCGAGACAAGTATGCGAGAAACAAGCAGAGTTGAATGCAGGTTCGGTCGGTGCCATCGGTTGGTGTGAGCGGCACTCGCCTCCGGGCGGGGCCGGCAGCCTGGGAGGAAGAGCTGAAAATGGAAGCAAAGCCGGTTTCGGCTGAACTCTTTGAACGTGCGTGCCGTTGTATGCCCGGCGGCGTCAACTCGCCGGTGAGGGCCTGGTCGGCGGTGGGCGGTGTTCCGCGCATCGTGGAGTCGGCGGCGGGTGTTGAGCTCTGCGATGTTGATGGCTGTCGGTACCTGGATTTTACGGCCTCCTGGGGGCCGCTGATCGCCGGCCACGCCCACCCGCGGGTGGTCGAGTCGGTGTCAGCAGCGCTGGAAAAGGGCAGCAGTTTCGGCGCCACAACGCGTGGAGAAATAGAGCTTGCGGAGCGCTTGTGCAGCCGTTTTTCCTCGCTGGAGAAGCTGCGCCTGGTCAGCTCCGGCACAGAGGCGACCATGAGCGCGCTGCGCCTGGCGCGGGCGGCCACCGGCCGCGACTCGGTAGTCAAGTTTGCCGGTTGTTATCATGGCCACAGCGACGGGTTACTGGTGCGAGCGGGTTCGGGCGCCACCACCCTGGGCATTCCCGATAGCCTGGGTGTGCCGGCGGCCGTGGGTGGGCTTACGCGGGTGGCACGCTACAACGACCTCGAATCGGTGCGCGTCGCCTGCGACGGCGAGGTAGCCGCCGTCATCGTGGAGCCGGTGGCCGGCAACATGGGAGTAGTGCCGCCGCGCGAAGGCTTTCTGGAGGGCCTGCGCGAGATAACCGAATCAACCGGGGCGCTGTTGATCTTTGACGAGGTGATAACCGGCTTGCGCCTGTCGCCCGGTGGATGGCAACAGTTGTCGGGGGTGACGCCCGACCTGACCTGCCTCGGCAAGGTGATAGGCGGCGGCTTGCCGGTGGGTGCCTACGGCGGGCGCGCTGACCTCATGGACCAGGTGGCACCCAACGGCCCGGTCTACCAGGCGGGCACCCTGTCGGGCAATCCGCTGGCCGTGGCCGCCGGCCTGGCCACCCTCGACCTGCTCGAGGAAGACGGCAGCTACGAGAGACTCGAGGAGCTTGGCAAGCGACTGGGCGACGGCTTGGCGCAGGCGCTGGCGGGCAACGGTTGCGTGCAGCGAGTCGGCTCGATGCTGACGCTTTTTTTTGGCGTCTCTGACGTGGCCGATTACGACGACGCACTAAGCCTGGACGCCGATGCTTACGGGCGCTTCTTCCACGCGATGCTGGACCGCGGAGTGTGGCTGCCGCCGTCGGGCTACGAGGCCTGGTTCGTGTCGATGGTTCACAGCGATGAGCATGTCGACCGTGCGGTCGAAGCGGCTGGCGGCGCGATGGCGGAGATCCTGTGAACGAGCCCGGCGTGAACGAGGACCGGGGCGGCTCGCTCAAGGCCCTTGGACTTGGCTGGAGCCTGGGCTGGCGCGTGGTGGCCGGCGCCCTGCTGGGCTACCTGGCCGATGCTTACCTGGGCAGCGGGCCCTGGCTCGCGTTGTTGGGTGGGCTGGGGGCAATGGTAAGCGGCGTGCGCAACATGCTATCCGTGTTGGGCCCCGACCCTGCGCAGGATTCATCGCTGGACCCGGGGTCGAGCGATGAAGGCACTTGATCTCGTAGAGCGCGATACGGCGCTGCTCGTGTTGGCGCTGGCCGTGGCCAGCTGGGTCGCCGGGCTCGGCAACGCCATCAGCGTGTTGCTGGGTGGTGGTTTCATGGTTATCAACTTTCGCGTCATACGGATGTTGGTCGCCCGGGCGCTCGGTGGCCGCAAGCAGGCCGTGGCCGAGGGATCAACCGGTGCAGCCGAGTCGCCGTCAGCGTGGCGAACCTGGCCACTGTTTGTTGGTAAGCTGCTACTTGGAATTGCGCTTATAGCCGGTGTGCTGTACCAGTTTCCCGTTGAGCCGCTGTCGTTTGCTGCGGGCACAACCGCCCTCCTGCTGGTCATATTGCTGCGGGGGCTCAGCGGTGGCCTGGCGGACGAAACTGGCACGAGCGAAAGCAGCCCGACGGAGAACTGACCTTGAACAGCAAAGCGAGAAGGATCACCGCCACGTCGCTGTTTATCGGCCTGGCTACAGCTTTCACGCTGGCCGTTGTCCTGGTAGAGCCGGCCCGCGCATCGGGCGGAGTGACCTGGTTTGCTCTGATCCCAGGACTCAACACCATCTGGCCCCACACCGTGGGTGCCACCCTGGTATCGGTGCTGCTGGTTTTGTTTGCCTGGGCCGCCGGTCGCCAGCTCGAAGCAGCGCGTGGGCGCGGCACGGCCCTGGTACCTGACGAGAACCTGAGCCTGCGCAATGCGGCCGAGCTCCTGGTCGGCGCCGTTCACTCGATGACCGAGGGTGTCCTGGGCAAATCGGGCAAGCAGTACGCGGCCCTCTTCGGCACGTTTTTTATTTTCATACTGATGGCCAACCTGCTCGGTCTCGTGCCGGGTTTTGCTCCGCCCACCGACAACTTCAACATTACTTTCGCGCTGGGCATCGCGTCGTTTCTCGGTTTCAACGCCATCGGCATACGCCGACAGGGCTTGGTCAATTACGCCAAGCACTTCGTAGGCCCGGTGTGGTGGCTGGCGGTGCTCATGGTTCCGCTCGAACTCATAGACACCATGGTCCGCCCGGCCTCGCTCGCACTTCGACTCGCGGGCAACATGACCGGCGACCATCTCGTGCTGGCGATTTTCACCGATCTCACCAAGTTCGTGATCCCGGTGGCTTTCTATTTCCTGGGGGCTTTCGTGTCCCTGGTCCAAGCTTTTGTATTCACCCTGCTTTCAATCATCTACGTGTCGCTGGCCATTGGCCACGCCGACGAGCACTGATTGGACGACGACTTTCAAGGGTGGAATTCGAAACAACTTCGTTGCGGTCGGTGGTTGATAGAGGAGTGGTTGGTAGAGGAAAGAGGATGGATGTCGGGCCGTAGAAACGCAGCGTGATAAGGAGAAAACAATGAAGAAGATGAAGACTTTCGTATACGCGGCAACTGCTTTCGTGGCTGCTTCGCTGGTGGCTACACCGGCGATGGCTGCCGATGGCGGCGGCGGTGCTGGTGGAATGATAGCGCTCGCGGCAGGCATCTGCATGGGCGTGGCGGCTTTCGGCGCGGCGCTCGGCCAGGGCCAGGCCGTTGCAGCGGCCATGGAGTCGATAGGGCGTAACCCCAACTCGGCCGACCGTATCCAGACACCGATGATCATCGGTATCGCTTTCATGGAAGCACTGGGCATTTACGCCCTGGTGGTTGCCTTCCTGCTGGTGGGCAAGGTCTGACAGGCGGGATATTGACCTGGCCAACGGGCTTCCGTTGGCTGGTGAACGGGCGGGGATCGACAGCGGTCCCCGCCTTTTTTATGGGCTCTTCGCGGGCTATCGCCCGGCCGCTTCTATCTCGGCCCTGGTCGCCAGCGCCACCACCGAGTCGCAACGCTTCGCGAGATGGGCCATCCCGTCGTTCTCCTGGCGGTCGACCACGGTGACGATGAGCGAGACCCGGCCGCCGGCTTCTTCCACGGCGTCGACGGCCTGGAGCGTTGAGCCACCGGTAGTGACCACGTCCTCCACGAGGGCGATGCGTGCGTCGGGTCGAAAACGACCGTCGAGTTTTGCCGCCGTGCCGTGATCCTTGACGTCACGGCGAACAAAGAAGCCGTCCAGCGGCTGGCCCAGGCGAGCGGCCTCGCACAGCGCTACCGAAACCAGAGGCACTGCGCCTATCGCCATGCCACCGACCAGTTCGACCTCGTTGGCAACCAGGATCTCGGCCACGGCCGTGCCCAGCAGGCTCGCTCCCTCGGAGGACATGACGGTCTGCTTTACGTCGACGTAGAAGTCGCTGGTCTGTCCCGAGGCCAGGGTGAAACTGCCACGTCGCCACGAGAGGCGGGCGAGCAGTGCGGCTACTTCGGCCCTTGTGTTGGTCGTTTTTGCCATCGTTATCTATTCCTGCGCGCTGGGCGGCGTCAGCACAAGTGGCGGCCGCCCGGCGGGCTATTTCTTGAGCAGGTTGCGGGCGATCACCATGCGCTGGATCTGCGAGGTTCCCTCGTAGATCTGCAGCAGCTTGGCGTCACGCATGAGTTTTTCTACGGGGTACTCTTTCATGTAGCCGTAACCACCAAAAATCTGCACGGCGTTTATCGCGATCTGCATGGTACGGTCGGCGCCGAAAGCCTTGGCGTAACTGGCCACTATCGAGGCCGGTTCACCCTGGTCTATGCTCCAGGCCGCTTTCCACGTGAGCAGGCGCATGGCTTCCACTTCTATGGCCATGTCGGCGAGCATGAACTGTATGGCCTGGAAGTTGGCTATGGGCTCGCCGAACTGCTTGCGCTCGAGCGCGTAGTCACGGCTCTCTTCGAGTGCCCGCCGGGCGATGCCGATACACATGGGGCCTATCTGCGGCCGCGTGCGGTCGAAGGTCTGCATGGCTATGCGGAAGCCCTCGCCCTCGTTTCCCACGAGCGCGTCGAGGGGCACCCGCACCTGGTCAAAACTGATTTCGGCCGTATCCGAACAGCGCTGGCCCAGTTTGCCTGTCATCTTGGTGGTCGTCACGCCGGGCGTGTCGGCCGGCACGACGAAACAGGCGATTCCGCCGTGGCGTTCCGAAGCGTCACGGGTGGCGAACACCGTGAACCAGTCTGCCTCGGTGCCGTTGGTTATGAAGTGTTTCACTCCGTCGAGTACGAAGTGGTCGCCGTCGCGCTTGTAGCGGGTCGTCATGCCGGCCACGTCGGACCCCGAGCCAGGTTCGGTCAGGGCGTAACCGGCAAACTTGAAATCGCTGCAGAGGCTGCCCAGGAAGCGCTGCTTCTGCTCTTCACTACCGGCTATGAGCAGAGGCGTGGAGGCCAGCCCGTTGGCCGTCATTATGGTACCGACGCCCGAACAGCCGAAGTTGATTTCTTCCATCACCACGACCGCGTCGAGCACGCCGAGGCCCACGCCACCGTACTCGGCCGGGATCTCGAGGTTCATCAGGCCAACGTCCCAGGCCTTGCGCAGAACTTCCGTCGGAAACTCCTCGGCCTCGTCGTATCGGCCCGCTACGGGAATGATTTCTTTGGCCGTAAAGTCTCTCGCGGTTTCGCGTAACTGTTTCTGTTCGTCGGTCAGGTCAAAGGCTATCAAGTGTTCCTCCGGCGTTCGAGTATCCGGATATGAAGCCGTGAACGCGTCGCGCAGTCCAGTGACCAGGGCGGTGTGGCGCGTTTGCTGCGGTCAGCGGCGCGCGCTAATGCGGCAGCTGTGAAAGACGGCGACACTGTGGGGCCCGGAGAGGCACGATGGTCAACGATCGCGGTGCTGATGGGGCTGGCCGCGGGCGTGTTCATGACCGCAGCCGGATTGATGACCGGGGGTTCGAGGCACAGCTCGGGGCTGGCGCCTGGCATTGCGGCTACGGTGAACGGCAGGGAGCTTCTGGTAGAGGACCTGGAACGGCTGGCCGCCGGCCTGGCGGCCGAAGATCGTGTCGTTACTCTCGAAGATCGGCAGAGAGTACTCGATCGCATGGTCGACGAATCCCTGCTGCTGGGCAGGGCGGTTGAACTGGGCCTGGTCGGCCGCGACCCGGCGGCCCGCAAGGCGCTGGTGTCGGCGGTGGTTGATTCGGTGGTGACCGACAGCAGCGACCTCGACCCTGGTGACGAGCAACTACGGGAGTTTTTCGAGGACAACCGCGACTACTTCCGCTCCTCGCCGCGGTTGGTGGTCGAGCAGATGTTCTTCAGCAGTGGGCGAGCCGGCCTGGACCATGCGCTGCGCGCTGACAAGGCGCTTGCCCGCTTGCGCGCGGGAGAGTCAGCAGAGTTGGTGGCCCGCGAGCTGGCCGACCGGTCGGCGCTGCCCCTGCCGGCCCAGCCGCTGCCGCCGGCGAAGCTGCGCGACTACCTCGGACCCACCGCCGTGCGCACCGCCATGGGTCTCGGCGAAGGCGAGTACAGTGAGGTGCTGCCCGGCGTTGGTGGCTCGCGGGTGCTGCGGCTTCTCGGGCGCGTGGAGGCGGCCGAGCCAGCGTTCGAGATGAGCAGAGCGCAGGTGCTGAACGAGTACCGCCGCCGCGCCGGGGATGACGCCCTGCGGGCTTACATCGATCGCATGAAGCGTCGGGCGAGCGTCGAGATTGCCGAGGGCTACAGGTGACCCTGGTTCGACGGTCTCCTCCCGGCGGGCTGATCGTCATCGGGCTGCTGATCTTCCTGGTGTCGGCCGTGCTGTGGGAGGCCGACCCTGCCCAGGCCCATGATCGCAGCATCTCGTGGTCGCGCTGGTGGGTCAGCGGGAGTGAAAGTGGTACGCAGCTAAGCGCACGCCTGCGGTTGCGGGCTTTCGATCTTGAGCGTTATCGCAGTGGGGCACAGCTGTTCGGTGGAAGAATGCCTGTGCAGCTCGCGTCCCAGTTGGCGGTCACGGTAGACGGCCACCGCTGCAAGGCTCATTCGGCCCGGCGGCTGGCGGGGTCGCCCGATCTTGCCCTGTTTGAGTGGGAGCTCGACTGTCCGGCCCAGGGCGTGGTGGTCATACGCAGTGACTTGCTGGCACCGTTGCTCCCCCAGCACATGAACATGGGGCGGTTGTTTGACGCCGAGGGCAAAGAGCACGAGTTTCTGCTGGGCGCGGGGCGGCGCAGCTGGACGCAAGCAAGCTCCGGCCCGTCGCAGGAGCAGGCTTCATCGTCGGCCTGGGACGATTTCGTGGGCAGTGGTTTTCTCCACGCCGTGGGCGGGTACGACCACCTGGTGTTCCTGCTGGCCTTGCTGCTCGGCGGCACGGCGTTCAAGGAAATGCTGGCGGTGGTCACCGGCTTCACGCTTGCTCATAGCCTGACCCTGGGCTTGACCGTGACCGGCCTGCTGCGCCCGGACGCGTACGCTGTCGAGGCACTGATAGCGTTGTCGATAATTATAGTGTCGGTGGAGAACGCCTGGCTGGCCGGTGGCCGCTCTTCAACACTTACGCGCTGGACGCCATTGTTCATAGCCGTCCTGGCGCTTCCCGCGGCCATGGGCCTGCTCGCCGTTTCGGTAACGAGCATGCTCGGAATGGCTGTGTTTTCGGCTTGTTACTTTCGCCTGCTCGGCGGTAGCGACAGGCCCGGCCGCCTGCGCTGGTTCTGCGCGGTCGTGTTCGGCCTGCTGCATGGCTTTGGTTTTGCCGGGGCACTGCTCGAAGACAGTCGCGCGCAGGCGTCGATTCTCTCGGCACTGGTGGGCTTCAACGTCGGCGTAGAGCTGGGACAGCTGGCGGCACTTTCGTTGATGTGGCCCCTGCTCGGTTTTGCCGAAGGCTTTGCCCGGCGAGTGGGCGGAGCTCCCGCCGTGAGGGGGCTGACCAGGGTGGGTGCGGCCACGACGCTCGCGCTTGGTACCTGGTGGTTTACCGGCCGCGCTTTTCAGCAGCTGGCCATCGGTGGCTGACTTGTGGGCGCAACAGGCGCTGCGTCAGGCGGGGTCGTCGCTGGCCGGGGAATCTTCGGCCGCCGGGTCTTCGTCGCCAGCGGGCGCCTGCCCCGGCGCGGGCGCCAGTAAAACGCGGGCTATACGCCGGCCCTGCATCTCGGTGACGCGGCCGCGGTAATCGCCTATTTCGAACACGTCGCCAGCGCGGGCGATTCTGCCCAGCTGGTCAGTAACGTAGCCACCCATGGTATCTGAATCGCTGCCAGTGTCTTCGATGTCGAGCTCGCGGCAGAGGTCTTCGACCAGGAGCATGCCATCGATCAGTATGCCGTCGTCGGTGTGCAGGATCTTGGCTTCTTCGTCAGTGTCAAACTCGTCCTGTATTTCGCCGACGAGTTCTTCGAGCACATCTTCAAGCGTGACCAGTCCGGTAGGCACGCCGTACTCGTCCACCACCAGGGCCATGTGGGCCCGGCGGCGCTGGAAGTTCCTCTGAAGCACGTCGATGGCCTGGGTCTCGGGTACAAACTGCATCTCGTGTTGGAGCAGCCGCAGGTCTTCTGAAGACTGCAGGCTGTTGGCGCGGTGAAAGAGATCCTTGATGTGGATCATGCCCACGACACTATCCAACCCGGTCTCGCACAGTGGATAACGGGTATGGCTGGTTTCGTGGATGATGGTCATGTTTTCTTCGAGGCTGCGTTCAAGGGAGATAAAATCGATCTGGTCGCGGGCGATCATTACCTGCCGCGCGTTGTGGTCAGAGTACTCGATCAGGTTTCCCAACAGGCGCCGGTTGCTTATTGACAAGCGGCCCAGGGTGGAAGGTTCGGCCAGAAAAATCTGCAGCTCCTCGGCGCTCATGGATTCGTACTCGTGGTCGGCCTCGGTCACGCCAATCATCGAAAGCAGGGCCTGGGCGAGGCGGTTCATCACCGCGAGCAGTGGCGACGAAAGGCGGGCCACGAAGTGTAGCGGCGGCGACATCCACATTGCCACTTTCTCGGTACGGCGCAGGCCGAGAAACTTCGGCGCCAGCTCACCGGCTATCACCAGTGTCACGGTGATGAATACGAAGGCCAGCAGCAAGGCGAGCAGGTGAACAAAAGCGGGAGAGGCGAGACCGGCAGGCGCCAGCAGTTGTTCGATCTTGCTGGCGAGCGCCTTTTCTGCGATTGCGCCTATGGCGAGGCTGGCTGCTGTTATCACGAGCTGGCCGGCGGTTATGTGGCGATCAAGATCGTTGAGGACTTTTTCCAACACGGCTGCTCGCCGCCGGCCGTTGCGAACGAGGGTTTCTACCCGGCTCCGACGCACGGTGACGATCGCGAACTCGGCGGCCACGAAGCAGGCGTTGACCAGCAACAGCCCGAGGGCCGTCAACAAGGCTGTAGTTTCGTTCACTGGATTTGCTGTCGCTGGCCGAAAGTCCGGATAGCCGGTGCCGGCGATGGAGGTTGGTCTGGGTCGTTCATCAAGCTTTTGCAGACTCACTTCCATTTAAGCCACGAAGGAGCCGCGTTGCAAGCACCGTGGAGTCATGGCTGGATAGGGAATCGTTTCCGGTGACCCCGGGCGGGTAAATACGTCGTGCTAGCCCTTGTTCTCGATAATTCCCTCGTGCGCTTGCAGCGCGGCCGGGACCGCCCCCTTTCGGGGGATGGCCTCGTAAGGGTGCGTACCCGCATAGGGGGCATATGCAATACCGACCTTGAGCTGGCCCGCGGTTACATGGGATTCGAGGGTGTGCTGGGGCACGAGTTCGTGGGCGAGGCCCTCGACGGCCAGCTGGCCGGCGCGCGGGTGGTGGGGGGAATCAATTTTTCCTGCCACGATTGCGCTACCTGTCGCGGCGGAAACCCCAGGCATTGTCCCCGGCGTACCGTGCTCGGCATCCAAGGTGCCGACGGGGTGTTTGCCGAGGAGTTTCTCATACCCGAGCGCAACCTTTCGCTGGTGCCCGACGGCGTGAGCGACGAGCAGGCCGTTTTTACCGAGCCGCTGGCCGCTGCCTGCCAGCTGGTGGCGCAGCTGGCAGGAGAAGTGCCGCCGACGGCGCTGGTGATGGGCGACGGCAAGCTCGGCTTGCTGCTGGCCCAGGTGCTGGCGGCCAACGCTTGCAGGGTGGAGCTCGTGGGCCGGCACCTCGACAAGCTCGGCTGGCTGAGGGATTCAGGTGTCAGCCTGGTCGAAGAGTTGCAGCAGGGTAAGACCTGGCCGTTGGTCGTGGAGGCCACCGGCAGTCGCGAAGGGCTGGAGGCCGCTCTGCAGGTTACAAGTCCGCGGGGAACGCTGGTGCTTAAGACTACCGTTGAGGGTAGTCACGAGCTGAACCTGGCCCCGGTGGTTATCAACGAGATCACGATACTGGGTTCCCGCTGTGGCGCGTTTGAGCCGGCGCTGGAGCTTCTCGAGCGCGGCCTGGTCCAGACCGATCCAATGATCGGTGGGCGCTACGGGCTCGACGACGGCGAGAAAGCCTTTGAGCGTGCGGCCTGCCGCGGCGCCGGCAAAATACTGATCGAGGTGGGTTGATGGATTTCGGTTACAGCGACGAGCAGGAAGTTTTCCGCGGCCGGCTGCGCAAGTGGCTCGAACAGTGCGGCGAAGACGGTTCTATTCCCCGGCTGAAGGGATTGGGCCTGGACGAAAAGGTCGCCGTGGGCAGGGTCTGGCAGAAGCGCTTGTATGAAGGAGGTTGGTGCGGGCTTTCCTGGCCCGCGGAGTACGGCGGGCAGGGGATCGGTATTGTCGAGCAGATAATTTTTCAGGAAGAGCTGGCCCGCGCGGGTTCGCCGCAGCTGGTCAACCTGCTGGCCCTGAGTATGGTCGGTCCGATGATCATCGAGCATGGCAGCGAAACCCAGAAAAAACGCTTCCTGAAGTCGATCCTCAACGCCGACGAAATCTGGTGCCAGTGTTTCAGTGAGCCGGGCGCCGGTTCGGATCTCGCTTCGTTGTCCACCCAGGCCGAACTCGACGGTGACGACTACCTGGTAAATGGCACCAAGGTGTGGACCTCGTACGCGCAGTACGCCGACTACTGCATCCTGCTCGCGCGTACAGATCGCGGCACGAAACCGCACGAGGGTATCACCATGCTGATCGTCGACATGAAGAGCGATGGCGTCCAGGTGAGGCCCCTACGCCAGCTCAACGGCGACAGTGAGTTCAACGAGGTATACCTGGAGAACGTGCGTGTTCCGCGGTCGGGGGTCATAGGCGAGCCGGGCGGTGGCTGGAAGATGGCGATCGCCATGTTGATGCACGAGCGTGCGACGCTTACTTTCCAGAGGCAGTTACAGTCGCGCGTTGCGCTGGACGACATGCTGAAGTTTGCCCGTGACTTTGACCACGGCAAGGGGGCGCCGGCCGATGATCCGGTCTACAGGCAGCGCCTGGCCCAGGCCTGGATAGAAAGCGAAGCCATACGGCTGACCTCGCTGAGGCACCTGACCCGGCGTCTCAAGGGCGACCCACCCGGCGCCGAGGGATCAATGGAAAAGCTGTTCTGGAGCGAGATGTACCAGCGCATGCTGGCCGTGCCGATGTCGATGTCCGGCCCTTACTCGATGCTCTCCGGGGAGGATCCCAGGGCACCGCTGGCAGGCCAGTGGCCCGAACTCTACCTCTACTCTCGCGGGCGCACGATCGCCGCGGGCACCTCGGAGGTGCAGCGCAACATCATCGCCCAGCGCGTGCTGGGCATGCCCCGTTCCTGAACGAAGCAGGCTCAGGCAGTTTTGCGTATGCGGCGCCGCTCGCGTTTGGGGTTGATGCTGTGGCGACGTCCGTTGACGCGTCGGAAAGGGAAACGGTAGACCTGTCCCTCGACGCCGGCCAACCTGGCCCGGTCACGCCAGGTCTCCAGGCCCCTGCGAAGGTAGTCGGGCTCCATGTCCAGCGCCTGGCAGATACTCTCAAACGAGAAGGCCCAGTCCATGTCTTCCGAATCCAGCCATGAGTCGACCGCGGCTTCGTCTTCAGAGGGCGGCAGCGGGATGCTGCCACCGCGGAAGACGTTGCGTTGGAACGAGGCGATCGCGTCTTCGAGCACGGCGAGCATCAGGCGTTTTTCCGGCACGAGCGAGGACTCGTCAAGGGGGTGGGTAAAGAACTGGGCGGGGCTCACCGTGTCAGGTTCGACCATGGTAAGGGCCGGGTCTTCTATGCATACGGTGCGTGATTTTCTCGGCTCAACGGTCTCGGTTTTTTGCTGCTCACTCATTTTATGCTCCTTTTTTCTCTCTCTACTCGATTTCGTACGATAAACGGCTCAGGCCACTAGCGATGTCTCGGCTTGGGCTTCGGTGTTGTACTCGTTCACCAGCGCTGCCGGGTCGGCGAACTCTTCTTCAGACGAGGGCATGCTCTCGAACTCGAGGATGTCGAGTTCTTCGAATCCCCTTCTCAGCTTGTCGTTGAGCAGCCCGAGTTTCTTGACGTTGGGTACGATCTTGGAAAACATCGCGCGGCGGAAGGCCTTGGACATTTCGTCGTGATATTCGATCTCAACGCAGGCTTCGACGTCCATGCCCATCTTCTCGTAGACCTCGCGCTGCAGCAGTCGATCGCGCATCAGGCGGCAGCCTTCGTAGACAAATTCCACGCGCTCGTCGACCTCTGCCTCGCTCAACTCGCGGTAGTAGTCCTTCAGGCTGAGTACGCCGAAGGCAACATGGCGCGACTCGTCTTTCATGACCATGGCCGTGAGTTCCTTGATCAGCGGCTCGGTGCTGTAGTCACGCATGGTCTGGAAGGCGGCCAGCGCCAAGCCCTCCACGAGTATCTGCATGCCGAGGTACTTCATGTCCCAGCGTGAGTCGCTGAGAATCTGGTCGAGGAGGGTCTTGAGCTCCGGGTTTATCGGGTAGACGATCTCGATCTTTTCATGCAGGTAACGGTCGTAGACCTCCACGTGACGGGCTTCGTCCATGACCTGGGTCGCCGCGTAGAGTTTTGCGTCTATGTTGGGCACCGAGTCCACGATCTGCGCGGTTGCCAGCAGGGCGCCCTGCTCACCGTGCAGAAACTGCGAGAGTGTCCACGCCATCGACTCGTGGTTGAGTTGGACTTTCTCGCGCTCGGTGAGACGGGTCCAGTGCGAGGTGCCGGAAATGGCTGTTTCTTCTACCGGGAAAAAAGGCTTTTCCGGGTCAACGTCGATTGACCAGTCGAGGTAGGTCTCGCCGTCCCACTGTGCCTGCTTGGCCATGCGGTAGAGCCGCACGAGGTCACCGCGCAAGTGATCGTAGTCCGCTAGAAAGGCGCTGTCGTAGCTGTGGGCCACGCTGTCGAAGGCCCGGGCTACCAGCGGCGGAGTGGTTTGGTCAGCGATTGTTTCTTTCCGGGGCATTTTTCTTATTTCTCTTCCGGCTGCTCTTCAGTCGTTGGTACCCGTATTTTCAGTTTCGTTACCGAGCCTGATTTCCGCCATGGCGCGTAGTATCATCTTGCGCCTCAAGAGTGCCATGAACTGCTCGGCGTGCTTCATGGCGGCTATTGCTATTTCGGGCACGCGCTCGGGGTCGGAATGGTCGGTCACGCCCCGCGTGAAAATTTTGATTTCTTCGCGGGCGAGCTTTTCGAGCGCTTCCACGTAGATGGGCAGCGTAGTCTCGTAGGGGAACAACTCCGGTCCCATGCCGGCCTCGCGCATGGCCTGGAAGTTTTCGAGCAGCAGAAGGTCATCGCCCTCTACGCAGCTCACGCCTTCGCGTTGCATGGGGGTGATGATTCCCAGGCGAACGCAGAAGTCGAAACGATCCCGGTCCACGCCGTAGCGGGCCAGGGCTTCTTCTACCGGCACCGGCGGCTGGTCGGGCGCGTAATGAATTTCTTCGTACAGTGTTCCCTCGATGCCCAGCAGGGTGCTGACCTCGCGCTCGCTCACCACCTCGGAGTCGTGCTCGAGTATGGCCTTGATGACGTCCAGGGGCAGGAAACGCTTCTGCTGCAGTTCCTTGATCACGCGGATGCGCTCAATAAACGAGTGATCGTACCAGGCCATGTTGCGTCCGGTCTTCACCGTGGGTTTGGGCAGAAGGCCTTCGCGGATGTAGAATTTTATGGTGCCGGTAGACACGCCGGTCTCGCGCGCGAGATCGGAGATCTTGTGCAGGCCCGTGGTGCTCGGGTGATTGTCGGTGTCGGTGTCGGTGTTTCTGGTTCTCGTCATGGTAAGTAGAAAGTGCGACTATCCACTTACTATAACCAGGGCATGGCTGTCAAGGGATTTCTCGGAACGGCAGAACTTTTTTTTCCGGGCCAAAAACGGCTGGGAACCAATAAAATACTGGCCTTTTTGACAATTCACCCTTTGCCGAGCAGTCTGCTCGCCAGTGTCTGAGTCGTTTCAGCCAGCTCCAGAAACGGCCCCCCCGACCAGGGGGGAGCGTCTTGGCCAGGCGGCCGAGGGCTGCTTTGACCTCGTCGTGGTGGGCGGAGGGATCACCGGCGCGGGGGTCGCCCGCGAGGCGTCGGCCCGTGGATTATCTACCCTGCTGCTCGACCGTGGAGACTTTGCCGGGGGCACCAGCAGCCGTTCGTCCAAGCTCATTCACGGCGGTATACGCTACCTCGCCCAGGGTGACGTAGCCCTGGTGCGAGAGGCTTCGCGCGAGCGCGCGGTATTGCACCGCATGGCTCCGCACCTGGCCGTGCCCATCAACGTTGTTTCGCCCGCGCGATCGAAAGCCGGCTTGGCCAAGCTGGCAACCGGCATGTGGACCTTCCGCCGATTGTCGGCCGACGGTGAAGATTACAAGGTGCTGGGGTCACGCCAGACGGTTGAGTTTGAGCCCTTGCTGGCCGATCGCGGCATCGCTGGCTCGGTGGTGTTTCGCGAGTACCTCACCGATGACGCGCGCCTGGTACTCGAGACGGTGCTGAGCGCTGCTGATTCTGGCGCGGTGGTTCTCAACTACACCGAAGTCACAGGTATAGAGATGGGAGAGGCTGGCGCCATGCTGTCGGCCCGCGACGTACTGGGAGCCGACGACCTGGTGATCAGGGCGCGCTGCGTGGTAAACGCTGCCGGCCCCTGGTTCGACGAGGTGGCCGGACTCGCCGACGCTTCGCAGCGGCCCCGCCTGCAGTTGACCCGGGGTATTCACGTTGTGGTCAAGGGCGAGGCCCTGCCGTTGGCGAGCATGCTGGCCTTGCGCACGAGCGACAATCGCACCGCGTTTGCGCTTCCTCGAGGCGGCGCGTGCTACGTGGGGACGACCGACACGCTCTACGAGGGCGACCCGGCCGAGCCCGATATCGAGGGTGCCGACGTTGCCTACCTGCTCGACGCGGTCGAAGAGACACTCGGTTTGCGCTTGCGGGCCGACGACCTGCTCGGTTGCTGGGCGGGGGTGCGGCCGCTCATGGCATCGCCCGGTCGCAAGGTGTCGGAGATATCGCGGCGCGACGAGCTCAGTAGCGGCCCCGGTCCGCTGGTGTCGATAGCTGGTGGCAAGCTGACGACCTTTCGCCGCATGGCCGAAAGGGTCGTTGACGCCGCTGTCAAACAGGCCGACCTGAAGCCGAGTGCCGGGCCGCCGGGCGACACGCCGTTGGTGGGAGGCAGCGCTGACCAGCAACTCGAGGCCCGGGCCTGCGCTGTCGGCCTCGAGGACAGCGAGCTAGAGCAGCGTTTGTGGGCTGTCTACGGCGCCCGGGCCCCGGGGCTACTGCGCTGTATCGCCGATGACCCCGCCCTGGGCAGAGCCGTGGGCGGTCTCAAAGACCTGACCCTGGCCGAGCTCGAGCACTGCGTTGAACAGGAAATGGTGCTCACCCTCGATGACCTGTTGCGACGCCGTGTGCGCACTGCGATGTTCGACGCCGAGGCGGCCATGGCTGCTGCGCCCGAGGCCGCTCGTGCGCTGGCGGTGAGATTGGGCTGGGACGATGACCGGCGGCGGCGGGAAGTGGACGTTTTTGTCTCGAGAACCCGTGCCCAGCTTTCTGCGGCGCGCGACGCAGCAAAATAGAACAGCGGCGCTGAGCTGTGGAGACGAGCTATGACTGAACAGGTAGAAGGGCTGGACAAGCTGGCGGCCGACGCTCCCGGTCTCGAAATAGTGACCGAGGGCGAGCTGCTCGAGGAAACCGGCCGCGACACCTGGATGCGCAGTCTCATGCAGGCACGCGCGAGTGGGCGCGAACCGCGGGCGGGGGCGGTGCTCAGACCCGGCAACACCGCGGAACTTTCGGCAGCCCTGCGCTGGGCCGGGGAGACCGGCACACCGGTGCTGCCCTACGGGCACGGCTCGGGCGTGTGTGGCGGCGTGTTGGCGTCGGCGGGTAGCGTGGTAGTCGACCTGCGGCGCATGGATGCCGTGCTCAATATAGACGACGTTTCGTTGAGGGCGACCGTCCAGGCTGGCGTGCGGGGCTCCGACTTTGAGGCTGCTCTCAACGAGCGCGGTCTGACGATGGGGCACTGCCCGCAGTCGATCGAGATTTCGAGTGTCGGCGGTTGGTGCGCCACGCGCGCCTCGGGCCAGTTCTCTACCCTGTATGGAAACATCGAGGATATGTTGCTGGGCTGCGAGTTCGTACTGCCCGGGGGCAGGGTACTCAGGCTGGCCAGTTCCACCCGTTCGGCCACCGGCCCCGATCTTAAGCACATGTTGATGGGCAGCGAGGGCACACTGGGCATATTCAGCGAGCTTACTTTCCGTGTGCATCCCTTGCCTGACTGCAGGCGCGGCCAGGCCTTCACCGTGCCCGATTTTGCCGCTGGCGTGGAATCACTCAGGCTGATAATGCGCGGGGGGTGGCGGCCGGCGGTTACCCGCCTGTACGATGCGGCCGAAGCGGGTCGTCATTTTGCCGGCATGGCCGAGGGCGCACCTGCCCTGCTGTTTCTGAGCGAGGGGCCCGAGTCGCTCGTGCAGGCTGAGTCTGCGGCCATAGCCGCCATAGTGGAAACGCAGGGCGGCACGCCGCGCGGCGAAGAGCCGGTTCTCAGCTGGATGGAGCACCGCAACCAGGTGCCCACTTTTGACTCCCTGCTCGACCAGGGGCTGGTGGCCGACACCATAGAGGTGGCCATTGCCTGGGACAGGCTTTCGGCCCTCTACGACGATGTAAGCAAAAAGGGCGGGGAGATAGAGGACATGCTCCTCATGTCGGGGCATGTTTCGCACTGCTATACCCACGGTGCGAATATTTATTTTACCTTCGTAGCGTCCCAGCCCGATCTCGAGCGAGGCCTGGAGATTTACGACCGGGCCTGGGAAACCACCATGCGCGCAGTTCACGAAGCGGGCGGCACGATCGCTCACCATCACGGCATCGGCCGCGTGAGACGCGGCTGGTTGAGAGCCGAGCTGGGCGAGGGCGTCGAGTTGTTGCGTGCCCTCAAGGACTCGTTGGACCCCGGGGGCATCATGAATCCGGGCGTGCTGCTGGAGCCCGCCGAATGAAAACCGCGCTGCTCGCGCTCGACGCGGGCACCACCCAGATAAAGGCGGTTGCCTACGATGAGAAGGGCACGGTGCTGGCCCGCGCCGTGAGGCCGGTGACCACCATTTATCCGGGGCCCGGGCTGGTGGAGCAGGACGCGTCGCAGGTGCTGGCCGCGTCGGTCGAGGTACTCACAGAGGTGCTGGGCCGGACGGGCGGCAAGGCCGAGGGAGTAAAGGCCCTGGGCATAGCCAACCAGCGGGGCTCGATAGTGGCCTGGGACTCGGTCAGCACGGAGCCCTTGTCGCCGATGATAAGCTGGCAGGACACGCGCGGGGCTGAGCGTTGCGAGCAGTTGCAGGCGGCCGGGTTTTTCGTGATGCCGGGGATGGCGGCGAGCAAGGCCGAGTGGATCATGGCCAACATCGAAGCCGCGGCCACGGCAGCAGCCGCGGGCCGGCTGCGCATGGGAACGCCCAACTCCTGGTTGGTGGCAGGCCTCTGTGGAGGCTTGCACACCTGCGATCACTCCAACGCTTTTCCCAGCGGCCTGTACGACTTTGCCGATGGTGACTGGAGCGATGCCCTGCTGGTGGAGCTTGGCCTCGAACGCGCCATGTTACCCGAGCTCGTAGACTCCAAGCTGGTGACCGGAGGCCTGCAGGCGGAACTGCTCGGTGCCCCGGTGCCGCTGGGCTGTACTTCGGCCGATCAGCAGGCCTCGTTGTTCGGGCTCGATTGCCTTGTTGAGGGCAGCGCCAAGTGCACGCTGGGGACCTCGGCTTCGGTCAATCTCAATACCGGGGGCAAGCTGCGGCTCGGTGGGCCGGGAACTTTTCCGCTGGTGGCCTGGAGAGAGGACGGCGTGTCGACTTACTGTATGGAGGGGCAGGTCCTCACCGCAGGCGAAGCCCTGCGTTGGGCGGCCACTGCGCTGGGCTTTGACGGTGGCCCGGCGGCCCTGGCAGCACAGGCCGAAACAGCCGACGATTGCGGGGGCGCCTGGATGATCCCTGCCCTCCACGGCCTCGGTACTCCCTGGCAGAATGATGTGCAGGCCCAGCTGGGAGGGCTTTCGGCGGCCGTGGGTCGCGCGCAGCTCGCGCGCGCGAGCGTTGAAGGAGTGGCCCACCGTGTGGTCGATGCTGCCGAGGGGCTGTGGCAAACCCCCGGCGAGACGCTATCTACCGAGCCATTACCCCTCGAAGTGCTGCGGGTTGATGGTGGGGCCTCGAGCAGCGAGATGTTGCTACAGATGATCGCTGACTTTGCAGGCACGCGGGTCGAGCGCAGCAGTGATCTCGACGGTGGCGCCCGTGGCGTTGCCCTGATGGCGGCCGCAGCGGTGGGACTCGAGCTGGGCGAGGGCGGAGATGGCTGGTCGTTTGACCGGGCATTTGAACCCGCCCTGACCGAAGAGCGAAGGCTCGAGCAGCGCGCGACCTGGAAGGCTCGCGTGCAGGCCCTGGTCGAGGTCAGCAGCTGACCGTGTCTATCCGCCTGCTGGTGTTCGATTGTGACGGCGTGCTGTTCGAATCAGGTGACGCCAACATCGGTTTTTATAACGAAGTGCTGCGCCGTGTCGGCGAGCCGGCGATGACGTCGGCGCTCGAAGAAAAATGTCACGCAATGTCTTCGCCCCAGTTCTTCGAAGTCTACTTCGCCGATCGTCCCGACATGGCTGCGAGGGTACGCGAGATGGCGATCGCTACCGACTACGAACCGTTCTACTCGTTGATGCATCCCGCCCCGGGCCTGCACGACCTGCTCGACGCTTTGCGCGCCGAGGGTTACGACACGGCCATGGCCACCAACCGTGGCCGCACGGTGGGCCGTCTTCTCGAGCTTTTTGAGCTCGACAGTCGTTTTGATTTCAGCATCGGTACGCTCGACGTCGAGTTACCCAAGCCGGCTCCGGACATGCTGCTCAGTTGTCTCGAGCGTTTTGCCCTGGAGGCGCGTGAAGCCGTTTACCTGGGCGACCAGGACTGCGACCTCCAGGCGGCTACCGCTGCGGGGCTGCATTTTGTGGGAGTCGGGCCGGTTGTCGCCCACGCACAGTTGAGTATTGAAGCTATCGGTGAGCTGCCCGGCCTGCTCACGCTGCTCAACGAGCCTGGCGGCAGCGCGACTTGATGCAACAATTCGCAACGTTGCGAGTTATTGCGGTCTATAGTTGAACCAGAACGCCAGCGCGGGGCTCAGTCCCGGCCGTTGATACGGTTGATCAGCTCGCGCAGGCGGCCGTGACCCGAACGGTTGAAATCGAGTGCGAGGCGCGGCATTCCGGCCAGCTCGGGCTCGTCTGATTCCTCGGCAAAGGCTTCGCGCTGTTCGGGTGGCGAGCCCAGGATGTCGCTGAACTCGCGACCCAGCTCTGTCACCAGGCCCTCGTCGAGTCGCTGCTGCAGGCGCAGCACCAGGCGCGAGCCTACGTAGCGCGACGAGTGGTACACGCGGTAGAAACGGTTGATCTCGCGTAGCGCCGCTTCGCTGTCGTCGGTGACAGTGTAGAGCGAGAGGTCCTCTTTTGAAATCAGACCGCGCCTGAGCAGGTGCTCGCGGATGTACTTGTCCCAACTCTTCCAGTAGGTGCCGCCGGGCACGTCAAGATAGATCACGGGTACGAGCTGGCTCTTGCCGGTCTGTATCAGGGTGAGAGATTCAAAACTTTCGTCGTGGGTTCCGAAGCCACCGGGAAACAACACGATGGCCGATGACTCCTTGAGGAAGAACAGCTTTCGCGTGAAGAAGTACTTGAACTGGGCCAGCTTGGGGTCGTTCGCGATAAACTTGTTGGCCTCGTTCTCAAAAGGCAACTGTATGTTGACGCCGAAGCTGCGCTCTTTGCCGGCGCCTTCCTGGCAGGCCTCCATGATGCCGGGGCCGGCACCGGTAATGATCATGAAACCGGCGCGGGCGGCCGCCTCAGAAAAGTTACGCGCGAGGTGATACTCGCCGTGGTCGGCAGGCGTACGCGCGGATCCGAAGGTGGTGATCTTGCGCGTGTCGTTCCAGGGCTGAAAACAGGCCAGCCCCCTGCGAATTTCGGCGAAGGCGGCCGTGACCAGTTTTATGTCGGCCATGTCAGCACCGCCCCTGACCATGGCGAGGCATTCTTCGATAATCTCGCGCAGGTAGGGTAGTGATTTGCGCTCCACGGGTTCGGGCAGGGCCTGGGCGAGCAGGTCGGTTATGGTGTCGGTGAGGCCGGTGTCGTTTTTCTGCCTGGTTGCCAAATTACTTGTGTCCCGCCGAGCTGGGGCCTGTAGGGGCGGCTGAATCCTGGCTCTCTGCCCGCTGGCGTTCCAGAGGGAAACCCTGGGTTATGACAACGCCCGCCGGGTCTTCAAACACAACTTCAACGCCCGCGTCGCGCGCGGCCTGTACCCCCATTCTGCCAAGCACGACCAGCGCCGTCGACCAGGCCTCGGCAGTTGCGCCGTCGGCCGCCAGTACGGTAGCGATTCGTGGTTCGGTGACAGGCCGCTGCGAGCTGGGGTCAATGATGCTGCCCGCCGGGTCGCCCGCTGGCGTGGAGCGCGACGTAGACAGAGATCGGCCGTCGAGCAGTACGCTGCCATGCACGGTGGTGGCATCGAGGGCCGCTACGGCTACCCGCCAGGGCCTGCCCCTGGAGTCGCTGCCGAAAGCCGCCTGGCTTGAGCCACCGAAATTGAGCCAGGCCCCGCGCGATCCGAGCGAGAGCAAAAGGTCAACGGCCGCGTCGAGAGCCAGGCCCTTGCCTATGCCGCCGGAGTCCAGGGCGGAGTTGGCCAGGAGGCTGGCACGGTCTCCGTTGAGCTCAAGAGCGGAGGCTATCCTGACCTCCGGCCCCGCTGCAGCGGGCGCCGCGAGGCCTGGATGCTCGCGCCAGTAATTGACCAGTGGGCCCACGGCCGGATCAAAGGCGCCGCCTGTGTCCCCTGACAAGCGCAGCATGCTGGCCAGAGCCGTGGCCAGGTCGTGGCCGATGCGCTGCGGGCCTTCACCGGCCCGCTGGTTGAAGCGGTACAGCTGGCCCTCGCTTCTCCAGGTGGTGAGCACGTCGTCCCAGTGGGCAACGAGTTGCTGGGCGCGGTCGGCCAGCTTGGCGGCCGTGGCCTTGTCGGGGGCGGTTACCCTGAGCTCGAGCACGGTGCCCATGACGGGCCACCCCCGCGCAGCTTCAAACAGCAAGGCCTCGGGGGAGTGAGCGGCTTCAGCCGGGTGAGCGGCCGGGGTGCCGGCCGAAGAGGCAGAGCAGCCCGAAATGGACGCTGCCAGCAGTAGTGTGCAGGCGCTGTAACCGCGCACGCGCTTCACGTATCGCCGTTGTAGTCCGAGGGTGTGTTGAACAGCAACGCCCGGGCCACGAGCAACATCAAGCACAGTATCGTCGTTTCGAGCAGCAGGAAGGAGAACACCTTGGCCCAGGCAAAACCCGGGTGAACAAAACGCACCCCCCAGCCCGCGGCCTCGTTGGCCAGCCCCGCGCCGAAGCTGAGAGCGATCCCCCAGGCCTTGGTCTTCAGCGACAACGGCACAAACAGCATCAGGTGGGTGAGGGTGAGCAGCAGTATGCCCATCGCGAACGAGTGAAAGTGCAGCACCTCGAGCAGGCCGAGCATGCTGCGGGGTTGGCGGAAGGTAGCGGGGTCGCCCAGGTAGTAACTCACCACCGAATCGGGATTCAGCGACATCTTCGAGAAATACAGCGCCGCGTTGCTGGCCCAGAGCAGGGCCGTGTAGATCAGGAAGCACAGTACTATGGTCTTCAGCAGACGGTTACGCGTCCACTCCCCTGTGACTACGAATCTCACGGCGTCCTGCAAAACCTACGGCAAGTCGGCTCCGGGAGCCAGCAGCACCTGCCAGGTAGCCAGCGCCCGGCGTATGCCGCCCTCCACGGCCCTGGCCGAGAGCGTGGCGCCGGTGATGCCGGCGATGGCGCGACCCACGCGGAGGTCGTCGTCGAGATCCTGGTCGTCAAATTGTTTCAGCCAGCGCGGGGGAGGCATGTACTCAGTGGGCTCGTGGAAGGCCAGCATGTGGGTGGCCGTCACCTTGCCCGAAGGGGCCACCACCACGAGAAAGGTCTCGGGCAGAGTGCGCACGTTGTGAGTGTCGAGCAGGGCCCAGCCGGTGACCCGGCCGTCGCGCCGACCCTCGTAGGCGGTGAGCAGCTGCGAATCGAAACGCGCTCGGGCGAGTTCTTCGAGCAGGGTCTTCTGCTCGCCGGTGATAATGAAACTGCGCGTAACAACCTCGTCGGCATCGGGAAACGCCAGCTCCAGCATTTCGTCGCGGGCGTAGAACACCACCGCGTCGGCCGGCTGTCGCCCCAGCAGGGTCGCCGATACGACCAGGGCCAGCAATGCCGCCCGCGTCCAGTTGGCCCGGGATTTCATTAGAACACGAAGCCCGCGCCCAGGCGCAGCTCGTCGCCGGGGTCACTGTCCGTCTCGGCGTCGCTGAAGTCACGCCAGTCGAGTTTTATGACTACGTTGGAGATTGGCTTCCAGGCCAGGCCCACTTCGAGCAACTCGCGATCCGCCGAGGGGTCGGCGCTGAAGCCCGCGGGGACGTCGGCGTTGGTATCCAGGGCTGAGTAGCGCAGCCACGGAGCGAGGTACTGGTCGCTGCCCGGACTGAGCAGTGGCATAAGATCGTAAGCGACCTCGGCGTACCAGCCCTCCATGGCGGAGCCTATCGTTTTCCCGTTGGCCGTGCTCAGCACGTCGGCGTCGTCGAGGTCAACGGTCACGCCCAGCGCGCGCAGCTCCAGCCCGTGCGAGCGGTACTGCAGGTGGGCCTCGTACATCTGCATGAAGACGTCAGCTTCAACGTCTGCAGTGATGGGATTACTGTCCATGTCGGCGGCGATGCCGTCCTGTCCCTGGTCGCCCAGGTAGGCCGATGCACCCAGCAGCAGCTCGGGCGTTGGCTCCCAGTCGAGTCGGCCGACCCAGGAAAAATCGTTGGCGAGTTCCTTTGAGCCTTTCTGTCGTCCGCCGCGGATATCGCCGGATTTGAAGCCACTGGCGTCCAGGCTGGTGACTACGTAACTGCGGTAACTCAGGCCGGGCGCCAGCTCGCCGAAGAGGCCCAGGCCGTTGGCTCTCCAGGTGCTGGGGATGATACGGCGCTCGACAATGGGCCGCTGGTTGCCATGGTAGAAAGGAGGCTCGTGCATTTCGTTGACGAAGCCCACCGGCACCAGTACGAGTCCGGCGCGGACGTTGGCTCGCTGGTTGATGAGGAAGTCGAGGTACGCGAACTCGACCGACACCGAACCGCTCTTGCCGGTCGAGGCGTGCTCGTACTCGATCTCGGTGTTGAGCAGGATCTTGTCGCTGAACTTGTATCCGAGGTAGGTCACCAGCCGCAGGAAGTCGGCGGTGTCATCGCCACCTTCGACGTGGGCAAAGTTGAATTCGCCGTAGCCGGCTATCGACAGCCCGCTCTCAACGCCGTAGACCTTTGACGCCGCCGGCCCCATGCCCCACTCGCTTTTGAGCTCGGTGGTTTCGGGGATGACCTGCGCCTCTTTCACGCGCCCGAGTTCTTCGGCGAGCACCTTGATCTGCCGCTCGAGTTCGTTGATGCGCTTGTCCATGGCCTGGTCGGCCCAGGCGTTGCTTACGTTTGCCGTCAACAGGGTGCAGGCCAGGGCTATGGCCCGCAGGCTGGAAGTTCTCATTTCAATTAATCTCCTTTACCGGGGGGCAGGGCCGGCTCACCGGTTGACTTTGACAATGATAGTCAAAGTCGAAACGCTGTGTCAAGGCCCGGTGATTGGCGCAAAAGCTGGCCACGGCGTTGCTTTAGTGCCCCGGGCGGCCAATGGATGGCGGCATGGATGCAGCGATACTGTTGGCCAGGGGCGGCGCTGTTATGTACGTACTGCTCGCCCTCTCGGTGGCCGCCGGGGCTATCGTTATTTTTAAAGGCTGGCAATTTACGCGCCTGGGCCTGCGCGACTGGGACTTTGTTGAGCCGGGCCTCGAGGCCCTCGGGCAGAACCCGGCAGCGGCCGGCGCGCTGTTTGCGGCCGCAAAGAACCCGGCCGCGCGCGTGCTCGGAGCGGTCTGTGGACAGCCCCTGCAGTTTGTCGAGTCCGAGATGGCGCGCAGGGGCAGCGCCCTTATTCGCGAGCTCGAGTCCTGGCTGCGGGCGTTGTCGGGCATCGCCCACCTGAGTCCCTTGCTGGGTCTGCTGGGAACCGTGCTGGGAATGATACGCGCTTTCATGGCCGTTGAGGCAGCCGGCTCGCGGGTCGACCCGGCCATGCTCTCGGGCGGCATATGGGTAGCCTTGCTCACCACGGCCTTCGGACTGCTGGTGGCGATACCCGCCATGGCTGCCTTCTACTGGCTGGAGGGCCGACTCGATAGTTTTGCGGGCACACTCAAGGACGCCTGCGCACGGGCTCTCGAGCGCCGTGGCTTGCGGTCGTCGGGGACGGCGACCGAGGGCGGCCGGGTGAATCTGGCTGACGAGGACTATGGAGTTTGACCGTCGCTCACGCCTGCGCCCGCGGCTGAGCGTAGCTCCGCTCGTAGACGTAGTTTTTCTCCTGTTGATATTTTTCCTGCTTACCAGCAGCTACGAGAAGAGCGGGGCCATGCAACTCGACCTCCCCCGGGCACAGTCTGCCCGGCCGGTCGGTGACAGTGCCATAACGGTAAGCCTGGCCGCCGACGGCAGCACCCGGTTAAACGGCCGCCAGGTGGCCGGCGCAGACCTCAAGGCGGAGCTCGAGCTATTGCTCAGCGCCGACCAGGCTGTACTCCTACGCGCCGATCGCACGGTGGCAGTGGCCGAACTGGTGAGGGTGATGGATTCCGTGCGGCAGGCCGGTGGCCGGGTTCTTTCGTTGGCCACGGGTTTTCCGGTTCCCGCTGGAGGCCCTGACGTCGACAGGGCCGATGATGACGGCGGCTGACAGCAGGCTACTTGCCGGGCTATCCTTGCTGGCGTCGCTGCTGCTGCACGCGCTGCTCGTGCTGGGCCTACCTGATATGCGAGCTGCCGTTGTCCTGCCTCCCGCTGCGCTTGAGTTCAGCTTTGCCAACCTCGGCCAGCGCCACGTTTCGCCCGAGCTTGAAAATCAAAGGCCCGAGCCACCGCCGTCAGTGGATAAGGCAGCTGCAGTAAAAAAGCCTTTGGCAAAAAAAGCGTCTGTAAAGGAGCCGCCGACAGGGGCCGCAGTTTTGCAACCCAGCCCTCCCCGGCCCTCGCCTGCCGCGAGCGAGGCCGTGGCTGCGGCGCGGGCTTCCCGGGATCGGGCCCTGTACCAGCAAACCCTGGCGGGCTGGATCGCTCGGCACAAAAGCTATCCCGAGATCGCGCGACGGCGCGGCGTGACGGGCAGTGGATTGCTCAGGGTTCGCATCGCCCGCGACGGCCGAATACTCGAGCAGTCCATCGAGCAGTCCACGGGAAGCGCCCTGCTCGACCGGGCGGCCGCCGACATGCTGGACAGGGCTTCACCGCTTCCGCCTGTACCCGAAAACCTGCCCGCCGGCGATTTCGAGTTTCTGCTGCCGGTAGAGTATCGCCTGGCCGCCGCCGCGGATTGACTCGCTGTCGTCCGCCCGCCGCCGCCGCTGAGCCCGCCCCTGGCGCTTTTTGGCCAGTAACGGCGCGGTTTTTGGGGACTGTTGCCCGCCGGGGTAGCCTGCCGGTACAATAGACCGCAGTTGTGTGGGGGAGATTGTGGCGGAAATAAGGGGAGTGAGGAGCTATGGCTGATTGGACAATGGTGGTACCGGAAGCGCTGGGGGGCACCCTGGCAAATCTGAGTCGTGGCAGCAGGCTGGCCTCGGGGCTGGCCAGGGACCTGACGAGCGCGATTGAAAACGGTCGTCGGGGTTTGTCGTCGGTGACTCACGAGGTCCGAACGGGAGCCATGCGCATGGCTGGCTACCTGGCCGAGGTGGGCGGGGACATGGTCCTGCCGCGCAGTTCGGCATGGGGCGAAAGGCTCTTCTCCAGACTGGGCATCGCTTCGGTCGGGTTGCTGCGGGAGCTCGACGAAAGGATTGAAGACGTTGAGTGCAAGGTCGACGAGGTTGGCCGTGGCCAGGCGGCGCGCGAGCTGTTGCTGCTCAGGCAGAGGGTGGGCGAGCTCGAGTCGATAATCTCCGAGGTTGACGACCGCGAAGGCCAGACCGCTATTCACCTGCTGGTCGATCGCCTGGGCGAGCTGGAGTCGCGCATAGACACCCTGCCTTCGCCTACCATAGACGTCAGCGACGCCGTAACTTACTGAGCCTCGAGGAGGCAGCAGCCGGCGCCGGACCTTTGCGGTAGGCGCGCGCGAGCAGCTCCACCGGGTGTAGCAACTCGGCGCTTATCCCGGCACGGCGCGCGTGCATCTCTATCTGCAGAATACAGCCCACGTTGCCCACGGCGAGCACCGAGGCGTCGCTTGCACCCAGCGCCGCCGCTTTTCGCCGTCCCAGCCGTGCCGCCATGGACGGCTGCTCGAGGTTGTAGCTGCCCGCGCTGCCGCAACAGAGCTCACTTTCGGCCAGCTCCAAGGGCTCCCGGCCCACGGCTGCGCGCGTGATTATGCGTGGTTGTTCGGCCACTGAACAGCCGTGCAGCAGGTGACAGGCATCATGGTAGGCCACCGGCCCGATGTCGGTCAGCGGTTGCATGGGAGGGTCGAAGCCTGCTTCTACGAGCAGCTCGGAGACGTCGCGGGTAGCTCCCGCCAGGCGTTGCGCGGCGCCAGAGAGCAGGTTGTCGTGGGCGAGCAGGCTGTCGTACTCGCGCATGAAGGCTCCGCAACCGGCCACCGTGGTCACCACGTGGTCCAGGCCTGCGGCATCGAGCAGGCGCACGTTGTGGCGGGCGAGTTCGGCGGCGCGTTCGCGGTCGCCCGCGTGTGCGTACAGCGCTCCACAACAACCCTGGCCGGCCACGTCGACCACGGTGATGCCGTTTCGCTCGAGCACTTCCCTTGCGTCACGGGTTATGCCGGGCGCCACCGCGTTGCCCACGCAGCCCTGCAGCAGGGCCACGCGCAGGCCGCTTGAGCGTTTGCCGGGGCTGCCGATCGTGAGGCCGCCGGCCCTGAGCTTGCGCTTGCGTCCGGGCATCAACGCCAGGCCGGGTAGCAGTCGCCGCAGTCGTTCGAGCCCGAGCAGGTCGAGCAGTCGCGCGGTGCGGGCAGCGATTTTCAGCAGCAGGGGAAAGCGCGTTACCAGCAGCGCCGCTCTCCTGCCCGGGGCCAGTCGGTGGGCGGCCGCCAGGCGGGGGCGAAACTTATCCATGCGTTCGGAAAAACCGACGCCACTCGGGCAGGCGGTCTCGCAGGCCTTGCAAGCGAGGCAGCCCTCGAGGTGTGCGCGCGCGGGCGCGTCAAGCTCCTGCTCGCCGGCTTCGATGGCTTCCATGAGATAGATGCGCCCGCGCGGCGAATCGGCTTCGCTACCCAGCTCGCGGTAGGTGGGGCAGCTGTGCAGGCAGAGACCGCAGTGTACGCAGGGCAGACCGGTATCCACTACAGGCCACCGGCCAGTCGGCCCGGGGACAGTATGCCAACGGGGTCAAAGCGCTTTTTCAGTTCTCGCATCAGTCCCAGTCCTGCCGGGCGCCCGTGCCAGCAGTCGACGAGTTCATACAGCTCGGCGGGCGCCTGCTCGACCACCACGCGCGCCTTGTAGTCGAAGGCGGCCTGCCTGAGTTCGACCAGCAGCGCGGCCATCTCCCGGGGCGATCGCCCACCGGCGGCAGTCTGCCTGGCTTTCACCGGTGGTAGGGGCTCAAGGCCTATCACGGTTTCGCCCGAGCAGAGGTGGGTCAGCAACTGGTAGCTCCCGCCGGCCTTGACGAGGGTCGTTATCCTGTCGGCGAAGGCCAGCGCCTGGCCGGGCATCGAAACCGCGCGCAGGCGCAGCAGCCAGTCCTGGTGGAGCGCGTCGTGGTGGTCGGGCGGGTTGTCGGATCTCGCCAACGGCGCGCAGCCGAGCAGCTCGCGCAGCCGTGCCTGCTGGTAGTCGAGCTCGGAGTTTCCACCCTCGATGCGAAGCAGCAGCAGGGGCCGCTCGTGGTCGTTATCGGGCGAGCTGCCGGCGCTGTCTCTACCGCCGCTTTGCAGCAGGTCCATCATCACCGGCGAGAGTTCGCTGTTGAGCAGGCTCGCGCGGGTAGCCACGGCCGCCGCGGTGTCGGCGAGGCGATACTGGAGGGTGAGTGCCGCCACTGGCCGCGGGAAGGTGCGCAGCGTGAGCTGGGTGATAATTGCCAGGCTGCCGTTGGAGCCTGCGAGAAGGCGCACGAGGTCATAGCCGGCCACGTTCTTTACCACCTGTCCGCCTACCGTGAGCTCTCGCCCCGAGCCGTCGATGGCGTTCAGGCCCAGCACCATGTCGCGAAAACAACCAAATCCAGCAGAAGAGCTGCAGGTGGTGTCGGCGGCCACGAGGCCACCCAGCGTGGCTTGCCCGGCGAGCGGCGGGTCGAGCGGCAGGCGCTGACCCGAGGCCGCAAGCGTGCGGTTGAGTTCGGTGAGCGTCGCTCCGGCGCTGATGGTGACGACCATGTCGTTGGGGCGAGCGTCGACCGGTCCACCGAGGCCGCGGGTGGACAGCAGCAGGTCGAGTGCGCGCGGGGGGTTGGCCGCGCCCATGGCCGTGCCTCCACCGGTGACCACCAGCGCCAGCCCCTCGCTTCGTGCCGTGTTTACGCAGCTGAGCAGTTCCTGCTGGTCGCGCGGCGAGAGGACAGTGGGCGCAGTCAGGCCTGACAAGGTCTCGTCGGGGCGGGCGTCACGGGAGGGCACCCCCTTGGTGCCGGCGGCGAGTGCCGCGCTCCTGGCCCTGGTTCCGTTCTGGCTTGCCTGCACTGTCAGCCGCCTCCCCTTGGGCGCGGGCGTGTGACCTCTACGCAGTGGCGGTCACTGGGCAGAATCTTGTGGGGATTGCACAGCGAGCGCGGGTTGAATACCTCGCGCAGGTCGGCCATTGCGGCAAGGGTAGCGGGCCCAAAGCTGGCCGGCATGAGATCGGTTTTTTCTATGCCTATTCCGTGCTCACCGGTTACCGAGCCGCCCAGTTCGAGGCAGGCCAGGAGTATGTCGCGGCCGGCGTCGAGCACGCGGGTGACCTGCTCGGGATCGTTCTCATCGTAGAGCAACAGTGGATGAATGTTGCCGTCACCGGCGTGCATGAGATTGGCTATGCGCAGCTTGTAGCGGCGGCCGATTTCGCCGACGCGCTCGACTATTTCGGGTAGGGCGCTGCGTGGGACAACGCCGTCCTGGGTGCAGTATGACGGCGCCAGTCGGCCCATGGCGCCAAACGCGCGCTTGCGCGATTTCCACAGCAACTCGCGTTCCCGGGGGTCGTCGGCGCGGCGGATTTCGCTCGCGCCCTGCTCGTTGCAGGCCTCGGTTACCTGCACGCACTGCTCGTCGAGGGCTGCCGCCAATCCGTCCAGCTCGATGATGAGCACTGCCCCGGCGTCGGCCGGAAATCCAAAACCGTAGGCGGCCTCGACCGCCTTGATCACCAGCGCGTCCATCATTTCGAGCGCGGCGGGCACCAGCCCGGCCGCGATGATGGCCGACACCGCCCGGCTGGCTTCGAGCACACCGGGGAACACGGCCAGCATGGTCGCCACCGCTTGCGGGGTTCTGACCAGCGCCAGCGTGGCCGAGGTTATGATGCCCAGCGTGCCCTCGCTGCCGGTTACAACGCCGGCCAGGTCAAATCCACCGCTGCCGGCCTCGCGCGACAGTTGCAGCACTTCGCCGTCGGGCAGCACCAGCTCAAGGCCGAGCAAGTGGTTCACGGTCACGCCGTACTTGAGAGTGTGCGGGCCGCCGCTGTTCTCGGCGACGTTGCCTCCTATGGTGCAGGCGGCCTGGCTCGAGGGATCGGGCGCGTAGTGCAAGCCATCGCCTTGGACCAGGCGGGTGACGTCGAGGTTGACCACGCCCGCTTCGACTTCGACGCGGCGGTTGTCGAGATCCACGTTGCGGATTCGTCGCATGCGACTGGTGCCTATCATCACCGGGATGTCGGCTGGCAGGCAGCCACCGCTCACGCCCGTGCCTGCGCCGCGCGGTACAAAGGCGATACCGGCCTTGTGGAGCAGCTCTACCGAGCGCGACACCTCCTGGGTCGTGGCGGGCAGCAGCACCAGGGCCGGCCGGGCTTTTTCGAGCGTGTAGCCGTCGCACTCGTAAACCCTCAACGCGGCTTCGCCGGTGAGCAGTCCCTCCTCTCCCAGCATCCGCCTCAGTCTGGTCACCAGCCCGGCGTCCAGCGGCGGGTTGCTCAAGGTAGCGCTCACGCATTGAATCTAACGGCTGCGGCCCACCCGCGCCAGAGGGCCCCCGGGTTGTCTTCGGGAGGGGGGCGCCTTATGCAGCTGATCGTGAGCGATAAAACTCAGCAGGCTTCTTTTGTTCCGCCCGATAGGCTGTTGCTTGGCCCCGGTCCGGCCATGGTGCACGAGCGGGTTTACGCTGCCATGTCGCGGCCGATTATCGGCCATCTTGACCCCGCTTTCCTGGATCTCATGGACAGGGTGCAGGGCAATCTTCGTCGGGCGTTCGGAACCGAAAATGCAATGACCCTGCCGGTGTCGGGTACCGGGTCGGCCGGCATGCAGGCTTGTTTTGCCAACCTGCTTGAAGTTGGCGACGAAGTTGTGGTGGGCGTGAACGGGGTGTTCGGCACGCGCATGGCCGACGTTGCCGAGCGGCTGGGTGCGCGCGTGCGCAGGGTCGAGGCCGAGTGGGGCGAGGTGATACCCGTCGAGGCGCTGGCCGAGGCGCTCGCTGCATGCGACAGCCCACGTTTGCTCGCCGTGGTGCACGCTGAGACTTCCACCGGCGCCTGGCAGCCGGTGCAGGGGCTGGGCCAGCTGGCCCACGACTCGGGTGCCCTGTTGATGGTGGATGCCGTTACCTCGCTGGCCGGCTGCCCGCTGGAGGTCGACGCCTGGGAAATCGACGCCTGTTACAGCGGTACACAGAAGTGCCTCAGTTGCCCGCCTGGGCTGTCGCCGTTGACGATGAGCGAGCGCGCCATGCAACGCGTGGCCGACAGGAAGAGCGCCGTTTCGAGCTGGTATCTCGACCTGGGCTTGATCGCCGGTTACTTCGGAAGCGCACGCGTGTATCACCACACCGCGCCCATCTCGATGCTTTACGCGCTGGACGAGGCACTGCTGCTGGTGCACGAGGAAGGGCTTCACGCGCGCTGGGACAGGCACCGCTCCAACCACGAAGCGTTGTGGGCTGGCCTGGCTACGCTCGGCCTGGAGCCCGCCGCGAGCGAGGGGCACCGGTTGTGGATGCTCAACAGCGTGCTCGTGCCCGATGGCGTAGACGAGGCGGGCCTGCGGCGCTCATTGCTCGAGGATAACGGTATCGAAATAGGCCCCGGTCTTGGCCCGTTGGCTGGGCGCGTGTGGCGTATAGGCCTGATGGGCGAGTCGAGCAGGGCGGCCAACGTACTGCGCTTGCTCGGCGCCCTGGCGCAGCTGTTGGGCGGCGACGCCGCGAAGGCGCGGCGCGCGGCCGAGCAGTCCGGCCTGCAGGGCTGAAGTCTCGGCCCGCTCATTAAGCGATTAGTGTGCATTTGATCGCTCGCAGCTGTTGACATCTGTGGGGCTCGAATCACAATAGAAAGGTGGCGCTGAGGTCGGTCCCATGGCGGACAGGCTACGGTGGTGAGGCAGGAGATTGAGGCGGAGGATGAGGTGGCCCCTAGGGTTAAGGAGCGGTGGATTGCTGCTCTTGTTGGTCTTTCTTCCCTCCTGCGGCGTGCTCCCCCTGGATTTTAATTCATCCCCCGCAACTTCCTACGAGCGCACCCAACGTGTCGGTGTCATAGGCGACGATCTCGACGTGGAAAGCCTCCTGGCCGCGGCCTCGGCCAGCCTCGACTACTACGACAGCCGGGGTCGGCGCAAGCGTTACTCGCTCGATCACGATACTTACAGCGCCAAGCAGCTCCGCCACAGCGTGGAGCATTTTGTTGAGCTGGTTCGGCACACGCCCACCGCCTTGCTTCACCAGCGCCTGGCAGAGGAGTGCCGCGCCTACGCGCCCAACGAGGGAGCGCGGTTCACGGCCTACTACGAGCCGGTGCTCGAGGCGCGCAGCAGCCCCGACGAAAAATTTCGTCACCCGGTCTACGCGCGCCCCGACGAGCTCACGCGTGTGGAGCTGGGGCGCTTCTTCAAGGGAGACCAGAGGCTCATCCACGGCAAGGTAAAGGACGGTGACCTCGTGCCCTACCTCACGCGTGAAGAGATCGACGGCAGCCGGCTTCTCGAGGGTCGTGATCTCGAACTGGCGTGGGTGGACGACCCGGTCGCGCTGTACTTTTTGCATGTGCAGGGTTCAGGCCGCTTGCGCATGGAAGACGGCCGTGTGATGCGCGTGAACTTCTCGGCGAGCAACGGCTTGTCTTACTTCAGCGTGGGCAGGTGGATGCTCGACAACCGCGTGCTGGGGCCGGGGCAGGGTTCGTCGAGTTCCATACGTTCCTGGCTCACCCTCAATCCCGAGCAGCGCGACGGCGTGCTGTTTCGCAACCCGCGTTACATATTTTTTCGCGAGGTTGATCTCGCCGACAACCAGGGGCCCATAGGTTCGCTGGGAGTTCCCCTGATCGGCGGGCGCTCGATAGCCACAGACCCGAGCTTCGTTCCGCCCGGGGCGCTCACTTACATCGTCAGCCGCCGTCCCCAGCTCAACGACAAGGGACAGGTGGCCAGCTGGCGGCACTTTGCCCGCTTTGCTTTCAACCACGATACCGGCGGCGCCATCAAGGGAGCCGGCCGCGCTGACATTTACTGGGGCGAGGGCGAAAAGCGGGGGCTGGAGGCCGGTTACATGAACGAGCCCGGTCGCATGGCGGTGCTGCTCTGCGGCGTGCAACCGCGGCCCACGTCGCCCACGCGGCAAGCAGCCGTAAACAAAATGGGTAAGGTCAGCTGGCCTTACTTCAAGCCTGTGTCTCCCACCGTCGTTGCTTCCGCGGGCTGAGCCCCGGCAGTTGACCCGGGACTGCAGGCCGGAAAACTCGCGGCTTCACCAGGCGGCGTAGCCGCCGTCCACGGGTATCACCGAGCCGGTCACGTAAGACGAAGCGGGTGACGCCAGGAACAGGCAGGCCGTCCTCAGTTCGCCCGCCCGCCCCATTCGGTTCATGGGGCAACCGCGGCTCATTCGGTCGACCACGCTTTCCTTGGCGGTGCTGCCGCCGGTCATTTCGCTGGGAAACCAGGCCGGCGCGATGGCGTTCACCGTTATACCATCGCCCGCCCACTCAACGGCCAGCTGCCGGGTGAGGTTAGTGAGCCCGCCCTTGGAAGCGCTGTACGCAGCCAGCCGGAACAGCGAGCTGCCGAGACTGCCGAAGATCGAACTTACGTTGATTATGCGCCCGCCTCGCCCGCTTGCGCGCATGCCTTCGGCGGCCAGCAATGAGAGTTGGAAAGCGGCGCTGAGGTTGACGGCGAGCGAATCGTCCCAGGCCTTGGGCCACTGAGTTTCGGCCCGCCCGGTCACCGATATGCCCGCGTTGTTGACCAGTATGTCTACACCGCCGGCCTCGGCCGACAGTTTGGGCCACGCTGCCGCCACCGCTTCACGCTCGCTTATGTCGAGCGCGTGCGTGGTCACGGTGGCCCCCCAGCGTTGGCGTAGCAGTTCGGCCTGTTCGTCGAGCTGCTGCTTGCGCCTGGCCACGAGCAGCAGCGAGGCCCCGGCCGAGGCCAGCGCGTCGGCAAACTCGGTGCCAAGGCCCGACGACGCGCCGGTCACCAGCGCGACGCGACCCGCGAGAGAAAACAATTCCGCGGGCGATTCCGCTTCAACCGTGCTCATGGTGTTGCTCCACTGCGGGCAGTATTCGCGAACACGCCACGGCTCGCCAGCAATTCTACCGCGCTGTCGATGTCGTCGCAGAGATCAATCAGTTTCATGTGGCGTTCGCCGAGTTCGGTGAGCCCGCTCAGGCTTTCGAGCGCAGCTGGCCATTCGCTGCCCACCAGCAGCAGGGGCCGCGCCGGGAGTAGGCTCATGTAGATTTCGTTCCACGCCAGGAAAATTTCGACCAGCGTGCCTATGCCTCCGCCCAGAGCTACCCACGCGTCGCTGCCGTGAATAAGACCCTGCAGGCGCTCGTAGAGATCGCCGCAGGGGCGTTCTTCGCTGAGAAACTCGTTGGGCTCGCGGCCAGGAAAATCGGGCACGGTAAAGCCCAGTGCGTGGCCGCCTGCAGCCCGGGCGCCGCGCGAAACCGCTTCCATCACACCGCCGTAGCCACCGGAGGCAACTCGCGCTCCACGCTCGGCCAGCATCCGCCCCAGCCGCTCGGCCGATCGGTACAGCTCGTCGCCCGCGGGCGCCATCGAGCTGCCGAATACTGTTACTACCGTAGACTTGTTTTCATCCGTCACTGGAAACCGTTTTCCTCTGGGTACAGGATGCATATCTCCGCGGCCCGGGTTTGTCACGGTCGCTCGCATAGCGAGGCCTCACCTGGCTACCAGGCACTGACACTACCGCGGGGACCAGGACTGACAGTCAATGAAACACTTCAGGGTAGATAGCAACGGCCAGCGCATAAACGTGACCGATTGGGGTGGGCAGGGTCGCACGCTGCTGTTCTCGCATCCCACGGGTTTTCTCGGCGCGGTATGGAAGCCGGTCATCGACGAGCTGCGTGGCATCGGTTTCGACGGTCGCGTCTTGTCGATCGATCACCGTGGGCATGGTCTCAGCTCCAAGCCCGACGACGGTTACCAGTGGAGTAACTTCGTGGACGATCTCGAAGGCGTCATGGCCCGGCTCGAACTCGAAGTTGCCCTGGGCGTGGGCCACTCGGGCGGTGCCACTACGCTGGCTGGTGTGGCGGCGGCTGACGGGAAACGATTCGAGCGGCTGCTGCTGATCGATCCGATTCTTTTTGATCCCGTGGCCGACGCTTCGTTCGCCGAAGTGGACAACCCCATGTCGGCGCGTACGCGTACCCGCCGCATGGTGTGGCCGTCGCGCGAATACCTGTACGAAGTCTTTGCCTCCAAGCCCCCCTACGACACCTGGACCGAAGCGGCCCTGCGCGCATACGTTGAGCACGGCAGCTTTGATCGGCCCGACGGCGAGATAGAGCTGCTGTGCCCTGCTCGCCTCGAGGCGCGGGTATACCAGGGTGCAGCAGAGTCCAATGGCTTTGCCTATCTCGAGGCCCTCGACCTGCCGGTACTCGTGGTAAAGGGAGAGACCACCGACTCGTTTTCTGATGAGCGCGCCGCGCGTGCGATGGATCGCCTGTCGCAAGGCCGCCTGCTTGTCGTGCCCGGCAGCACGCACTTCGTGCCCATGGAGTTTCCTCGAGCCATCGCCGACTTGATAGTTGAAGAACTCGACGACTCTGCCGCCTGACCGGGTGGACCTGGTCAGTGCTCGTGGTTCTGTTGGTGATCGGCAGGCGAGGCCTGGGACGGGAAATGGCCGTCTGGCGAATGCGGGCTGTGCCCCAGGTAGCGGGCAAACGGCAGCGCGGCCAGTAGCAGACCCAGCAGTATCGCGGCGAGCAGGCGCGCGTCGTTCACTCCCTGTCTGCCGATCGTTGCATGGTCACGGTTACGGCCACGAGCAGGATCGCGGGCAGGTACACGGCCGGAAAATCGAGCAGCCAGTGATTGGCGGGCACCAGCCCGCGGGCGGTGTCGAGCACGTGCACGGCAGCGTGCAAAAGGTAGAAAAGACTTACCAGCACCATCACCGGCAGCCTGACGGGCGGTCGAACTGCGGCCCAGGCAAGCCCGAGGCCCATCATGCCGAAGGTGGCGCCCACGTCACGAATGAAGTGCTCGTTGGCGGGACCGAAGTCGGGCACGGCGGCCGGAATGCCGTGATACCAGCCAATCGGGTCGGCCAGCATCCAGGAGGCATTGGCCAGGTTGCCGAGGGCAAATAGCGCGAGCGTCCACGCCCAGGGGTCGTTCTTGAGCTCTTTGGTCATGTTTTCTTCCCCGATCCTGCTCGTCACAAAGGTATAGACCAGCGCTGACGCAGTGCACAACCCGGCCGGGATGGTTTGCCAAAGCGCGGTATGGGGCTATACGGAGCCGATGCAGGCTGGTGTTTCGAGTGGGGGGCCCGTGGCCCGGGCGGTGGCCTGGGCGGTTCATTTATACACGGCCTCGGGCGTCGTGCTGGGTTTTCTCGCTTTGCAGGCGGCTTTTGTCGGTGACCACCGCACTTGTTTTATCATGCTTGCCGCCGCCCTGGCCGTAGATTCAACCGATGGCACCCTGGCCCGTGCCGCCAACGTGAAGCACGTGCTGCCCTGGTTCGACGGCGCCATGCTCGACAACCTGGTCGACTATCTCAACTACGTCATCGTACCCGTGGCCGTGTTCATGCAACCGGGCATGCTGCCCGACGAGTTCAGGTTGGTGCCGCTGGCCGTGCTGGCGGCGAGCGCCTACGGGTTTTCGCGGGCCGACGCCAAGGGCGTTGTCGAACACTACTTCCTGGGCTTTCCTTCCTACTGGAACATCATCGCGTTCTACTTCGTGGTGCTTGGCACCGGCCCGATGATGAACCTGCTGGTGTTGGTCACCGCGCTGGTGCTGGTGTTTGTGCCGCTGAGATGGCTGTACCCCAGCCGCAGCGAAATACTGCGCCGGCGCACGCTCGGCCTGGGCGCAGTGTGGGCGGCGATGGCGCTGGTGTTGGTGCTGCGCTTGCCCGAAGTGCAACCCCTGCTCGGGGCGGCGTCGTTGTTCTACCCGCTTTACTACATCGGGGCGTCGTTGGTGTATCACCGGCAGGGCTGAAGCCCGGGCGGCCTGCTCAATAGCTGCGCTGCAGGTTTTCAGCCGTCGCTTTTTTCGCCCGCCGCTTCTTCGACCTGCAGCGTTTGCAGGCTCGGCGTCTGTGGTTGCTCCATTCTCTCAAACGCTCGTGCGTGCAAAGTGTGAAGCGCTTGCTCAACTTCGACCCTGAGCAGTTCGGCGGCATTGTCTTTGTTGCCCGCGGTGAATGGTCCGAGAGTCTCCAGGCTCACCCTGCTGAAGGGCAGCGGCAGGGCAAAGCGGTCCCAGCCCGGCGCGTACCAGCAGCGCCGGCTGCTGCCACACACTGCGTAGACCGGTAGACCGGTGCGCGCAGCCACCACTGCAAAACCCACCTTGCAGGCCCCGGCCGGCCCCTGCGAGCCATCGGGGGTGATGTAGGTGCAGGCGCCGGTGTCGCGGGTTTCTGCGACGGCTTCGAGCAGGTAATCAACAGCCGGACGTCGGCGACTGGCGCGACTGCTCGAGCCACCTCTCAGCGCGCGGTAGCCATAAAGACGACAGAGCCCGGCTATGACATCGCCGATGTCGCCTATGCTCACCAGCGTGTGCATGCGCGAGCCGGCGAAGAAGAATGCCAGGTAGAGTAAGCCCTGGTGCAGGCTCACCACGATGCAATCCTTGCCAGCGGCGGCATCGGCCAGTGCCCGGCGGCCGGCCTTGTCTATGCTCACGCCGCTGGTCAGGCGCACAAAGGCCAGCCAGCCCCTGAGTAGCCACGGCACCACGCGCGCGGCCGCGGCGACGCCGGCTTTTTTGAGACGCCGGGCCGGGCGCAGCTTAGCGGTTGCAGCATGGTCACGTTGGGTCATGACGACTGACTGCCCAGCGCTCGGGGCATTGTCAAAGCAGCAGACTGTCGATGCTGAGCAAGCTCGTCGCTATCTGCCGTTTCTTGACGCAGTCAAGGCAGGCCGTCAGGTTACGCGGCTATGAACAGACTTGATGAAAAGACGGCGATCATAACCGGTGGCGCATCGGGCATAGGGCTGGCAACGGCGCGGGCGTTTACCGAGGCGGGTGCGACGGTGGTGCTGGCCGACGTGCAGGACGGTTCGGAAGTGGCCGCCGAACTGGGCGCGACTTTCATGCGTTGTGATGTCACCGACCCCGAGCAGGTGCAGGCGCTGGTAGACTCAGTGGTAAGCGCGCGGGGCCGCCTCGATCTCTACTTCAATAATGCCGGCGTCGAGATCAACGGTCCGTTGATCGACACCGACCCCGCTGAGCATCGCCGCCTCATGGACGTAAACGTCAACGGCGTGTTTTATGGATTGCGTTCGGCCGTGAGCGCCATGCTCAAGAACCCCGGCCCGGTGCGTGGAGCTATCGTCAACACTGCCTCGGTGGCCGGACTCGTGGGCGTGCCCGGCATGATCAGCTACAACGCGAGCAAGGGAGCGGTGGTACTCATGACGCGTGAGGCGGCGGTGGAGTACGCAGCCGAAGGCATCAGGGTCAACGCAGTCTGCCCGGGCGTCATACGAACCCCGATGGCAGACACGGCGATGGCCGTGCTCGGTGGAGACGGTGAGCTGCTCGAGGAAATAGGCAGGCGTAGCCACCCGCTGGGTCGCGTGGGCGAGCCCGAAGAAGTGGCTTCCGTTGTGAGATTTCTATGCAGCGACGACGCGTCGTTCGTGACCGGCGTCGCCCTGCCTGTGGATGGCGGCATGACGGCCGGCGTTATCTCGCCCGGCCCGCCACCCGAGTAGGGCCGCCTTTCTCGGAGCCGTAGTTGTCTACCGGCCGTTTCAGGCGGCTTCTGCCACTGCTGCGCCGGTGAACGTAAGGCTGTCGCTCGAGGCGTCCACCAGTACGCGGCTGCCCGCCGGGAACTCGCCCACAACCAGGCGCCGAGCCAGCGGTGTTTCGACTTCTCGCCTGATGGCACGCTTGAGCGGACGCGCGCCGTAGGCCGGCTCGTAGCCCGACCGTGCCAGGTGGTCGAGCGCCGCTTCGGTCAGCACCAGTTCGATCTCGCGTGCGGCCAGGCGTTCCGCCAGCTCCCGGGTCTGCAGCTCGACTATCTCCCTGATCTGTTCGCGCTCGAGCGCGTGGAAGATCACGACCTCGTCGAGGCGGTTGAGAAACTCGGGCCTGAACTCCTGCTTGAGTAGCTCGAGCACGGCCTGTTTCATCTGCTCCCACGACCTCCCCTGCTCTTCGAGCGAAACGATCTCGCTGCTGCCCAGGTTCGAGGTCATCAGTATGACCGTATTTGAAAAGTCTACCGTGCGACCCTGGCTGTCGGTCAGGCGCCCGTCGTCGAGCACCTGCAGCAAGGTGTTGAAGACGTCGCGATGGGCCTTCTCGATTTCGTCGAGCAGGATGACGGCGTAGGGCCTGCGGCGCACGGCCTCGGTGAGTTGGCCGCCCTCTTCGTGACCCACGTAGCCGGGGGGCGCCCCGACCAGCCGCGACACGCTGTGTTTTTCCATGTACTCGGACATGTCGAGCCGAATCATCGCGTGCTCGTCATTGAACAGCTCTGCCGCCAGGGCCCGCGCCAGCTCTGTTTTGCCCACGCCCGTTGGTCCGAGGAAGAGGAACGAGCCGTCGGGGCGGCCAGCTTCGGACAGGCCCGAGCGCGCGCGCACGACCGCGTCGGCCACTGCCTGCACGGCCTCGTCCTGGCCTATCACACGCTCGTGCAGGCGCTCGGCCAGGTGCACCAGCTTGTCGGCCTCGCCCTCGAGCAGGCTCGTGACTGGTATGCCGGTCCACCTCGCCACCACCGCGGCGATGTCGTCCTCGGTGACTTCTTCGCGCAGCATGGCGTGACCGTCGTCGGCCTGGGCGTCGGCCTGTTCGAGTTCACGTTCGAGCTCGGCCAGGCGGCCGTACTTGAGTTCGGCAGCGCGGTTGAGGTCGTAGGCCCGCTCGGCCTGCTCGACTTCGACGCGTAGAGAGTCGATCTGTTGCTTGAGCCCGCGCAGTTTCTGCACCTCGGCGCGCTCGACGTCCCACAGCGCTTTCTTTTCTTCGTAGTTGGCGCGCAGGCCGGCGAGTTCCTGCTTGAGCTTCTTTAGCCGCTCGCGCGAGGCCTTGTCTTTTTCGGCCTTGAGCCCTTCGCGCTCTATCTCGAGCTGCATTATGCGGCGGGACTGCTCGTCGAGATCGGCGGGCATGGAGTCCATCTGCGTGCGCAGGCGCGCGGCCGCCTCGTCGACCAGGTCTATGGCCTTGTCGGGCAGGAAGCGGTCGGCGATGTATCGGTCCGACAGCACGGCAGACTTCACCAGTGCCGCGTCGCGTATACGCACGCCGTGGTGAATCTCGTAGCGCTCCTTGAGCCCGCGCAGTATCGACACGGTGTCGGTCACGCTGGGTTGATCGACCTTGACGGGCTGAAAACGGCGTTCCAGGGCCGCGTCTTTTTCGACGTACTTGCGGTACTCGGTGAGCGTGGTCGCGCCTATGCAGTGCAGCTCGCCGCGGGCCAGGGCGGGCTTGAGGAGGTTGCCCGCGTCCATCGAGCCCTCGGCCGCGCCCGCGCCGACCACGGTGTGCAGCTCGTCTATGAACAGCACGACCTGGCCGTCTGACTCCTGCACGGCCGTGAGCACGACCTTGAGCCGTTCTTCGAACTCGCCGCGGTACTTTGCGCCCGCCACCAGCGCGCCCATGTCGAGCGACACCACGCGGCGGTCCTTCAGGCTCTCGGGCACGTCGCCGGCAACGATGCGGCGGGCCAGGCCCTCCACGATCGCGGTCTTGCCCACGCCGGGCTCGCCTATGAGCACGGGGTTGTTCTTGGTGCGTCGCGATAGGACTTCTATCGTTCGGCGTATTTCTTCGTCGCGGCCGATGACGGGATCGAGCTTACCGGCCTCGGCGTCACTCGTCAGGTCGCGCCCGTACTGCTCGAGCGGAGATTTGCCGTCGGGCTGTTCGGTATCCAGGTGGCTGTTTCTGCCAGTCGCTCGCAGCCCGGCCAGCGCCTGCTCGAGAACTTCGACTGTAAGGCCGGTCTCCCCCAGCGCCCGGCCGGCCTCGCCCTTGTCGGCGAGCAGGCCTTCTACGAGGTGTTCGACGCCGAGGTGTTCGACGGCCGAGTGTTCTACGGCGGAGTGGGAGTCATTGCGTCGTTTCGTGGCGCGTTCGGCCGTTCGCATTACGCGGGCAAAACGGGTTCCGGCACGTAGCTCCTGTTCGGGGGAGGCGTTGCCGGGCAGGGCCTCGAGCGAGCGCGTTACGCTGGTTGATAAAGCGGCCGGCTCTCGGCCTACGCCGCGTAGCAGGGTGCTGAGCAGACCGCCTTCCTGCCCGAGTAAGGCCGCCAGGAGGTGCTCAGGCTCAAGGGTTTCGTTGTGGTTGTCCAGCGCCAGTCCCTGCGCTTCGGCTATTGCCAGCCGGGCTTTTTCTGTCATTTGTTTGTCCATCTCTTCTCTCTCGTACCGGCCACGCCAGGTGCGCGCGAGAGCCTTACGGCCCGGCGCAGTGAGCCGGTCTGTAGACAGAAGATAAGCACGAAACGGCCGCGGGCAAGGTCGCCGGAGAGCTTGGCGTTTCAGGCGGACTGGGTTTCGGCGGTGAGGGGACGGTGGAATCCCCTGAGCATGAGCGCGGCGAAGCAGCCGAAGGAAAAGCCGCCCAGGTGGGCCCACCAGGCCGTTGCCAGGTCTGCCGAGAACACGCCCAGCACCTGCGTGGCCAACCAGGCCACGATGAAGACCATGGCTGGTATCCACACCCGGATGAGCACGAAGGTGAACTGCACGCGCGCCAGCGGAAAGTAAACCAGGTAGGCACCCAGCACGGCGCTCACGGCTCCCGACGCGCCCACCATGGGCACGCTGGAGTAGGGGTCGGCCAGCACGTGCATGATGCCGGCTGACAGCGCGCCCGACAGGTACAGCAGCACGAACAAGAAGCTTCCCAGCCGTTGCTCCACGCGGTGGCCGAACACGAAAAGGTAGAGCTGGTTGCTTGCCAGGTGAAAGAATCCGCCGTGCAGAAAGGCTGCGGTGATGGTGCTCAACAGCACAGCGGGAGACGCCGAGGCTTCCAGGCGATAGGGAAACATTGCCCAGGTGGCGAGCAGCTCTTCGGGCTTGGAGGAAACGACAAGAAAATAAAAAGCCGTGCAGTTACCAGCTATGAGCAGCCAGGTGGCGGGCGCAAATCGGTAAGGTCCCAGCGTGTCGCGTATGGGGTACATGGCTTCACTGTGGGCCACGCTGCAGGCGAGGCCCAGTCTAAAAGAATAAGCCCCGTGGGGGCGCTCCACAATGGGCTTGGCCGTTTTCGTTACACGGCGGGGGGTAATGGCGCCGCCGTGGGCTGGAACCGTAGGCCCAGCCTGCCTACAATGCGCCGCTGGAAGTACGCCCGCGTTGAAAAGAAAAGCACTGAGATGGTTTCGCCTGACGGCGGGCAGCGCCCTGCTGCTGTTGGGATTCGTGGGTGGGTTTATTCCCGTGCTGCAGGGCTGGGTGTTCGTGCTGGCGGGTCTTGGGCTCATGGCCCCGGAGAGTCGGCGGGCCCGGCGGGCGCTGGACTGGGCCCGGGCACGTGTTAAGCGAGACAAGGCCGATGTTTCATCGACGGCCGCGAGCAGGGAGAAGACGACGGATGAGTAGCAAGGACAAGTTTGGCGACAAGCTCAAGGACAAGGAAAAAGCCGAAGAGGACAGGTACTTCGCGCAAAAGGACCGCGAACGGCTCGACGCCATACGCGAGGCCGACCAGCCGCCGGCTCCAAAGGGACTGTGCCCGCGCTGCGGGGTGGCACTGGCCGAGCGCGACCACAGCGGCGTTGCCATTGACGAGTGCGCCGATTGCGGCGGCATCTGGCTGGACAAGGGCGAGCTCGAGTCTATCGAGGAGCGCGACGGCGAGGGCTGGATGAGCCGCTGGGTGCGCAGCCTGCTCGAAGGCCGCGGCTGAAGCAGCCAACCCACACCGTGTTTACCGGCATCATCGAAGACCTGGCCAGCGTGGCCTCAGTATCGCCGCTGGAGCAGGGCTGCCGACTGGAGATAACTACCGCGCTGCCCACTGCTGAGCTGGTTATGGGCGAGAGCATCACCCTGAACGGAGCCTGCATGACGGTGGTGGTCATTGGCGACACCGGCTTCAGTGTAGACGTTTCATCGGAGTCGCTCAGGTGTACGACGCTTGGTGACCTGGGCGAGGGTGCGCCGGTTAACCTCGAGCGCTCGCTGCGCATGGGTGATCGCCTGGGTGGCCATGTCGTGACCGGTCACGTCGACGGTGTTGGCCGCGTGCGCACCGTGCGCGAAGAAGGCGAATCGTCGGTGTACACCTTCGAGACTTCCCCCGAACTGCTGGTACGGCTGGTCGAGAAAGGCTCGGTGGCTGTCGACGGTGTGAGCCTGACCTGCTACGCGCTCACCGACGACAGCTTCGACGTGGCGCTCATTCCCCACACGATGACCGTCACCACGCTGGGGCAGCGGGCAGCGGGCGACGCCGTTAACCTCGAGCTCGACGTGCTGGGCAAGTACGTGGAGAGGTTGCTCGAGGGGCGGGTTGGCTGACCCTCCAGTAACGTAGCCCGCCGCGAAGAAATCGTGCCTGCAGGTAAAAACTCCTGGCCCGCCCTTCCTCCAAGTACTCGGGCCGCGGCAAGGGCGTATCACTCCAGGCCGGCCAGGAAGGGCACCATGGCCTTTACCGGGTCTACCTGTGAGTCGAGCTGTTTGCCCAGGCCGCTGAGCAGACCCATCACGCGCAGCACCAGCCGCGACTTCACAACACGCCCCTCGGTGGAACCTGGCTCGGGATACAGCCGCCCGCTTTGTTTTCCTATCCGTGTGCGTCGGGGCTCCGGACCCACTGCCGCAGTAACCATCTGGGATGATCGGGATCTTCCGTGTAGGCGTCCCGGTCGTGGGCGACGACGCGATTTGCTATCCAGAGCATGTCGCCAGCGGAGAGGTCAAGGCGGAACATGTGCTCCTCGCGGGAGAGTTCTTCGTCCAGGGAGTCCATTGCCTTCCTCTCTTCTTCCAGGATAGGCACGCCGGTAATGCGGTGACCGGTTTCGATCCAGTAGCGCATGTAACGCAGGGTCAGTCCCTCTTCGTGTTGAAAGATCGGGAACCGGTTGTCGGCGATGCTGGCGGGGGCTCGGTCGGCTCCAGGAGTTACGATGTCGCGAATGAAGTCCCGGTAGAGAACCTCCAGGGCGCTTGGGTTGAGACGGCGCAAGGCCTCGTGGGCCTGGGTTGCGCTGGCGATCCTCGACCCGCCGCCGCTTCGAGCCGGCCTCTGGCAGAGCAGTCCGACATAGTCCGGGACGTTGCCCAGACGGGAACTGTCGGTGTGCATCCCGGTGGATTCGCGCGTCTGCGATACCGGGATCGCGGTTTTCTTGTAGCTCTCGCCCTGATCGACCACGTCGTATAGCGGCCCGTAGGTCTCGATGACTTCTCCCATGGCCGCACCGAGGGCGAGGTACAGTAGCGAGGCGGTAGTCGGATCTCCTTCCACGGGAATTCCCGTTACCCAGGCAACCCCTGAGCGGGTGTCCAGTTGCTCGCGGATCGCGACGGCCAGGGCGGTTGTTTCGGGAAGATCGATGACCCCGTGTCGGTAGCTCGCGATGGCATCGTGTTGCTCGGCTGCCCATTCGGCCAGTCTTGTGCGCTCGCGAAGCAGCGATCCCGGAGCGCCGAGTTTCCAGCCGGAATCGCGAAGCAGGGTATCCACGTCAAAGCGGCGTTCGTCGAGCGGCTCGGGTGCTACCGGGTAGCTCTTTCTATCGACCCGCACCGGCTACTCCTGTTTCTCGACCGAAAAAAGCAGGTGGAGCGGCTGGTCGAGAAGGGGCTCGAAGAAGTCGCGATCCAGGTTGACGTGTTCCGGCTGAACCCTCAGTTCCATGACTTTCGGCATGCCGGTCCACCCGGCATTCCCAAGCGCTTCGAAGTAGACCTCCAGCGGCTTGTGTACGCAACGCACTGGAACAGCCACTCCATCCCTCCGCCAGATCGACCCTTCGAGGGTCTTATCCCTTGCACTGAAGTAGCCGGTGCCGTCCCGACGAAAGAAGAACGGGGGCTCCTCGCCGCGCATGAACGGCAGGCTCGGATGGGGAACGGTGAACACGAAACGACCACCGGGCGCGAGCCAGGAGCGAACGCTGCGGATCACCTCGGTCATTACGTCGCTTGTCACGTAGTTGAAGAGAAAAACGGCGGCGATGCGGTCAAAGGCCGCTTCGGAGAGATCCTGCAGATCCGCAGCATCTCCCTGTCGATATTCGATGCCCTGCGGATTCCTCTTCTCTTCGGCGCGAGCCTCATCGATCATTCCTTCGGACAGATCGATTCCGAGAACAGACGCGGCACCCGCCGCCTTGATCTGCCGTGCAACGAAGCCTTCACCGCACCCCAGGTCGAGAACGCGTTGATCCGAGAGTGGCTCAAGTTGCTCCAGCACGTATGGGCGCGCCGTGAAGTCACTGAGCAACAACTTCTCGTTGCGCGCCCATTTGGGCGAAGCGCTGTCGTAGATTTCCCGCGTGGAGCGGGGACCGTCAGTCATCTGCGTACGCCTCCGGGTTCAGCGCGCGCTCGTGGAGCCAACTCCAGAAATCAGCACGCAAGGAGAGGGCCTTGTGCATTCCGCGTGCGAGGTCGAATCGACCTTCAGGCGTCACCGCAAGATCGATGGCGATTCTCGCGAGGGCGGCCTGGTGGTGGTCGTCGACGGCCGTGTGGAGAGGGAAGAACACGGCGTCCCTTGCACCGATATCGCCTACGGATTCGATGGCCCTGACGAAGGGAACGTAGATCTGCCGGACGATGTTCTCGGTGCCCAGGCCGAGGGCGCCCACGGCTTCAGCGGACGAACCATAGCTGAGAGCGTTGAGAAACATGTCGCGCCAACAAACTACCTCGATATGCTCCTCCCCGGCTGATTTTTCGTTCATTCCCAGTGCTTCCCGAAAGCGCTGGAACAGCAACGGGTGAGGAACGCCGACGACCCACTCCGCTTCGATCCCGATTTCCGTGAGCAGGGCCAGGCCCTCATCGTCGTACTGTCCTGACTCTTCGGTCAGGTTCTCCAGCAGAGCCTCGCGATGTTCGGTTTTTTCCAGCCGAGAAATGAGCGCGGTGAGGTAGCGGGGGAAGTGCGAGGAGTAGCCGTTATAGTGCCTTGCGAAATCTGTCAGAGCCCAACTCATGTCTGGAAGGTTGCCGGCGGCCAGGTCGGAGAGGTAGGGGTGCCGAAGCGCACGGTGGGACGTCGCCGAGGCTGCGAGTTCTTCGACGAACGCACGAGGCTCGATCTCGCTGCCCTTTTCGCCAACCCGCAGGCGCGACTGCTGCAGCGCGGTGAGAGCTTCGAGGATTACGGTGATATCGCGGGGCTGTTCGCACAGTGCCCGAAACAATTCCTGCCGCTCGATGCGCCTCGCCTTTACCGGTCCTACCGCCGAAGCCGTGGCCGTCCGCGGCCGGTTGTCCAGGAAGGCCATCTCCCCGAGAAGGTCTCCTGTTTTCAGCATGGTCGGAGCCGGATCGGTGTCGACGGAAACTTCTCCCGAAAGAATGTGGAACAGGTGTGTGTCGCAATCGCCGAACTGGATCATGCAATCGCGGTCACCAAAATCCTGGACTTCACCGATCTTCAGAATAACGTCCAGCAAGGCCGGCGAAAAGCCGTGTGTCCAGTTCATGATGGTCTTAGATATCGAATCTGCTGCCCAATGGGAAGTTCGAGTTATGGAGCCTGCCGCGAGGGAGTTCTGGTTGCAGGTATAAACTTGGTTCGCCTTTCCACCAGATACGCCGGCTGACACGGCGCTGCCCCGACACGGCTTCGGGTCGCGTAGTCAGGGACGTATCACTCCAGGCCGACCAGGAAGGGCACCATGGCCTTTACCGGGTCTACCTGTGAGTCGAGCTGTTTGCCCAGGCCGCTGAGCAGACCCATCACGCGCAGCACCAGCAGCAGGTCGGAACCTGCCTTTACTATGGGATTGCCCCTCAGGGCGTGCCACAGCTCGTCGTTGATGCGCTCCACCATTGCCGGGTCGGCGTAGGCGCGGCCGCTCGCGAGAGCCTGCCCCAGCATAAGTTCGGCTATTGTGGCGAAGACCTCGTCGTCCTGGTCGCGGGTCTCAAAGCCCAGCTCGCGAAAAGCGCTGGCCACGCGCGCGGGGTCGTCGGCCACGACGGCGGCTGCGAGGCGGGCTGCCGACTTGCGTTTTTCGGGTGTGAACTCGCGCGCCAGCCCGAGGTCGAGCAACACCAGCACCGGGCCGGGTCTCACCAGGAGGTTGCCCGGGTGAGGGTCGGCGTGAAAAAACCCGTGCTTGAGTATCTGCACGAGGTAGCAGCGCACCAGTCGCTCGGCTACTTCGTGTGGGTCTATGCCCAGCCGTTTCAGCGCCGCCAGGTCGGTGGGCTTGACCCCTTCCATGAAGTGCATGGTCAGCACCGTTCGGCAGGTGAGCTCCTCGATGGGTTCGGGAAACTCCACGCCGGGGTCGTCGGCAAAGTTGTCACGAAACTTTCGTGCGTTGGCCGCTTCGTTGACGAAGTCGAGTTCGAGCGGCACGTAGGTGGCGATTTCCGAGAGCAGCACGCGCAGGTCAAAGCTGCGCTCTATTCGCGCCAGCAAGCGCACGAAGAACCCGAAATTGGCTATGTCTGTGGCGATCACCCGGTCTATGCCGGGGTACTGTACCTTGACGGCCACCGGGGTGCCGTCATGCAGGGTGGCGCGGTACACCTGTGCCAGCGACGCGGCGGCAATGGGCTGCGTGTCGAAGCTGGAGTAGGCCTGCTCGAGCGTCTTGCCGAGCTGCTGCTCCAGCCAGGGTTTCATTTCGGTGAAGGGCCTGGGCGGTACGCGGTCGTGAAGCTCGGACAGTATTTCTATCCAGGCCGGTGGCAGCACGTCGGCGCGGCTGCCGGCAAACTGGCAGGCCTTGATCAGCAGGCCTTCCATCGCCAGCGCGGTGTTGCGCAGGCGCAACGCGCTCGCGTGGTGACAGCCGTCGTACCAGTCGTGGTGGTGGCGTCGGCCGGTCAGCAGGCCCAGCACCTGCCGGCTCTTGTAGCGACAGTAGATGGCCAGCACCATGCTGGCGACGCCCAGGAACCTGCGCGTGCGGGTGAGAAGTGGCAGGGGCGCGCCGGTCAATTACTGTCCGGCAGGGAACGCTCGAGCTCGGCTATCCGTTGTTCCAGTTCGCGGCAACGCAAGCCGACTCTCCAGGCGTAAAGCAGTACCAGTGTCCAAACGACCAGGAAGGCCGCGCCGAGAAATTGCAGGTTGTTCATACGGTTGCCTCTCCCGTGCTTGTATTGCTGCCCGTGGCCATGGCCAGGCGGTCACCACGTTCTTCGAGCAGCGCCACCTGGTCGTCAAGTCGCAGCGAACGCGCACCCAGCGCCCACAGCCACGCGAACATGATCATAAAGGTAAGCGTGCACAGTATCAGCGTGGTGATCATGCGCGGGTCGGAAAGCCCGGAGCCGCCTTCGCTGGTCTTGAGCACGGCCGGGTGGACGGTACGCCACAGGCGCGTGGAGAGCATGATCAGTGGGATGTCCAGCGTGCCCACTATGGCGAGTACCGCCGCAAAGCGAGCCCCCGAGGAGCCACCGTCACGCTCGCCCGAGAACGCGCGCAGGAGCAGGTAGGCAGCAAAGATCAACCACAGCACGAGCATGGTCGTCAGCCGTGAGTCCCAGGTCCACCACACGCCCCAGATCGGCCGCGCCCAGATTGGCCCGGTAATGAGTACGGCGGTGGCAAACAGCATGCCGGTTTCAACCGCGGCGCGGGCGGCGTTGTCCCAGTCGCGGTGGCGTTTCCACAGGTAGGCTGCGCTGGTCACCGATGCCAGGCCGAAGGCCAGGAAGCAGCACCAGGCCGAGGGGACATGGAAATAAAATATGCGCTGCACGGCGCCCTGCACGCGCTCGGTGGGCACCCACCAGAACACGGCACACAGCGAAGCCAGCATACCCAGCGCCACCGGCAGGGGAAGCACGCGCATGAGCAGGGACTCGGTTTTGTAGAGAAAGGGGACGGTAGTCATAACTTAATCAGTGGCCACGTATTCAAAGGCCAGCCAGCCGGCAACCACGAACAGCAGGTCGAAGCCAAGTAACAGTCTGACCCAGCTGTCACCCCAGGGGAAACCGCCGCCGGCCATGATTACGCGGGTGATCTTGACGGAGGCTATGAGCAATGGCACCTCCAACGGCAGCAGCAGTATGGGCAGGGCCAGGTCGCGGCCGCCTCCGCCCACCGTAACCAGGGCGAACAGGGTCCCCACTGCCGCCAGGCCGATGCTGCCAAGCAACAACGCCAGTGCCAGCGGTGCGAGTACGGGCAGCACCGACAGTTCAAAGAACAGCGCGAACACCGGAAGCAGCATGGCTTCGAACAGCAGCAACAGCAGCAGGTTGACGGTGAACTTGGCGAGGTAGACCGAGCCGCGGTCCAGCGGCGAAGCCACTATGGCGTCAATGCAGCCGTTCTCTCGTTCGCCAACGAAGCCGTGGCCGGCGGCGAGTCCGGCCGAGAAAAGTACAGCCACCCACAGTATGCCCGGAGCCAACGCGGCCACGTTGTCTGGCGACAGGTCGAGAGAGAAGTTGAAGGCCAGCAGCATGAGCACGCCCATCACGAAGGAGGAGGCCAACAGCTCACCCCTGCGAAACTGCAACCTCAGATCACGCGTGAGCAGCGTCAGCACGTTTGCGTTCCCCCGTCGGTGGCAGCGCGGCCACCTTGGCTACTGGTCGTGTCACGCCATGCCTGTTCAAGTCGTTCCGGCGCCAGGTCGTTCCCTTGTCCCTGCCAGGCCACGCGTCCGCGCCCGAGCAACACGGCCTGGTCGGCCAGCAGTGACACGCGCGTGAGATCGTGGGTGACCATAAGTATGCTCGTGCCGGCCGTCCGTTGCTCGGCCACCAGGTTTTCGAGTAACTCGACGCCGTCTCGGTCCAGGCCGGTAAACGGTTCGTCGAGAAGAAGCAGTTCGGGGTCGTGCAGCAGGGTGCGCGCGAGCGAAAGGCGCTGCACCATGCCACGCGAAAAACTACGCACGCGCCTCGATGCTGCTCGTGTCATGCCCACCCGTTCGAGTAGCGAGTCAACCGAGCCATCATCGCTGACGCCATAGAGTCGGCAGTAGAACTCCAGGTTTTCACGGGCGCTCAGGTCACCGTACAGCCAGCTCTCATGACCGAGGTAGCCCAGCTTCCGGCGCAGGACGGCCGTTGAGGGCAGTGGGTGCCCGAGCACCGTGGAGCTACCACCGTCGGCGCGTAACAGTCCCGCCAGGAGTCGCAGCAGGGTTGTTTTACCCGATCCATTTGCACCCAGCAGGGCCATGCTCGCCCCGCGCTCGAGCTCCAGGTCAAGACCGCGCAGTACGCCAACGCGGCCGAAGCTGCGCGTGAGTCCGCGGCAGGTAACGGCGGCTTCAGGCAAGGCCCGCGTCTCCGGTTGCCTGCTTGCGGCGGTCAGTAATTATCCACAAGAGGTAGTAAACGTGCGCCGCCACGGCGCAGGCCCACAAGAACAGGTCCGGTCTTCCGGCCACGGTGGTGAGCAGCAGCGCCCAGGCGGTGCCGTTACGGTTGGCGAAGCGGCTGGCGAAACTCGCGGGGCGCACGTGCAGAAAACCTGGCGCGCGGTCGCGATCGCGGGTCCACTGGGCGTGGAAGATTCTCTTCCACGCCAGCCACGCGCTGAGCACTACACCGGCGAAGGCCACCGAGGCCAGCAGCTCGCCGTGTACCCCACTGTCGGCGCGACCAGACAGCGCCCACAGCATGGCCGCCATAACGGCGAGGTCGCCGTAGAAGTCGGCCTTTTCGCCCGACGAGCCATCCTTGATCGCGGCGCGTGCGAGGTCCGACGAGACCCCGTCCAGCACCCGCGAAAGGAAGAAAAGCAGCGCGCCGGCGACACCGGTCAGCCAGGATCCGGCGGTAATCACCCACGCGGCCAGCAACCCGAGAGCGATCTTGGCCGCCGACACGTGCAGCGGCAGCACGCTGGTGGCAGCCAGGCGGCGGGTGATGGGCAAGGTGAGGTAGTTCTGCACCAGGCGCAGCAGCGGCGACTCGCGCTTGACGCCCGCGCGGTTGAAGAGCTTGGTCTCGGCACGGTCCACTGCCACGCTGTCGCTCAGTCGGTGGCGTTCGGTAGCCGGGAGGTCCACCAACATAGAGTTGGCATCAGAGTTGCGGTTTATCAGTTCGCCCGACGGCGTGTTGGCCAGCGCGGGAATTATGCGCTTGAGCGAGGCCACGCTCATGCGCGCGAGCGGCGCTACTTCTCGTGTCCTGTCGTTGAAGCGGGCGAGCGCGGGGCCGGTGGTGCTCTCGATGAAATCCACCACAGCGCCGGGCGACACGTACCAGTCGCCAGCGAGTACCAGCACCTGCCTGTCATCGTCGCCGGCCTCGGTGTTGAAGGCGTTGGACGGCACGCAGCTCACGCGCTGCCCCACCGCGCCGCTGATCTCAGCGCCCAGGGCGCGCATGCTGCCCGGGTAGAGCACCAGCGGCTCGTAACCCAGGCGCTCGGCCACCGCCGCGTGCCTCGCCACCGACGGCATACCGCCTATCGTGGCCACGGCGGTACGGCCCGTGACCAGTAGCACCAGCGGTTCTCGTTCGAGGCAGCCCAGGGGTGGCGGGAGTTCCACGCAACCGAGTCTAGCTACAGCGGCGGCGGGAATCGAATCCGGCCCGGACTGAAGGGCGTGGTCGGCGGCTGTTTGCCTGGGATCCGTTACGCGGCAAGATGCTGTCCGTCATGGCAACAAATTCATTGGTTTCGAACTGGCTCCAGGTACTGCAGACCCAGAATCTCGAAGAAGGCCGCCGCGTGGACCTGTTGTCGCGCTGGTTGCTCATCGTGCGCGCAAGCGTTTTTCCGATGACCTTGTTCTCGGCCTGCGTGGGGGGCTTGCTTGCCGCCCACGGAGGCAACGCCGACTGGGGCCTGTTTGCGCTCGCGACTTTCGGTCTACTCGTGGCCCACGCGGCCAACAACATGATCAACGACTACTTCGACACCGACTCGGGAGTAGACACCGAGGGTTACGTTCGCACGCAGTACGCGCCGCACCCGATCTTCTCTGGCCTCGTATCCAAGCGCGGGTTGATCGCCGCCATAGCGCTGGCCAACATCGTTGACCTGCTCATACTGATTTACTTCGTCGAGCTTCGTGGGCCGATGGTGGCGTGGTTTGCGATGGGCGGGTTGTTCATCAGCGTGTTCTACGTCGCGCCGCCGCTGCGGCTTAAACACCACGGGTTGGGCGAGCCCGGCGTATTCATCGTCTGGGGCCCGCTCATGGTGGGTGGTACCTGCTACGTTGCTACGGGCGCGGCGCCCGCCGATGTCCTGCTGGCCAGCCTGCCCTACGCGCTGCTGGTGACCTCGGTTCTGTTCGGCAAGCATATAGACAAGATAGAGGCCGACTCGGCCAAGGGTATACGCACGCTGCCGGTCATTCTCGGCCCGACCCGGGCGCTGCGATGGGCTAAGGCCATGATGGTGGTGTTTTACCCGGCCACGGGTGCCTTGGTGCTGGCCGGGCTGCTGACGCCATGGGCGCTGCTGGTGTTGGCCGGCCTGCCCATGCTGCGCGAAACCCTGGCGACCTTGAGCGAGCCTCCGCCGGACGAGGCCCCCGAGGGATTTCCGCTGTGGCCCTTGTGGTACGTGGCCTGGGCGTTTCGTCACACCCGACGTGCGGGTGGGCTGTTCGTGCTGGCGCTGGCTCTTGACCTGTTAGTCCCGCTTTCGCTGCCCTTCTGAGCGATCGCCGGGCCCCCTGCTTGCCGTGTTGGCTGAACCGGCGTTCTGGCGTAGTGTCCCGGGGCGATATCGTGTTCCGGGGCAGCTTGTTCCCGGGCAACGAAGTGTAGCCGCGGAGCGGACGCGAGTATTTTCCGCAATCAAGAAAGCACTGGAGTTTTTACCAAGATGAGAGAAGCCGTAATTGTTTCGAGCATGCGCACCGGCATGGCCAAGTCCTACCGTGGCAGTTTTAACGTCACCCGTCCCGATGAGCTTTGCAGCCACGCCCTGGTTTCGGCGCTAGACGCCGTACCCAACGTGGATAAATCCGAGATCGAGGATGTGGTAATAGGTTGCGGTTTTCCCGAGGGGCCGCAGGGAATGAACGTCGCGCGCGTGGCGACCCTGGGAGCTGGTCTACCCGATACGGTGGCCGCCACCACGGTCAACCGCTTCTGTTCTTCGGGCCTGCAGGCCGTGGCGATGGCCGCGCACCAGGTAATTGCCGAGGGCGCCGAGGTGTCCATAGGCGGCGGCGTGGAGAGCATCACCCTGGGCCAGGGACAGGCCAACCAGAACGGTATTTTCAGCGAGAAGATCAATGAAAAATGGCCCGGTGTTTACATGGGCATGGGCGACACGGCCGAGGTAGTGGCTGAGCGCTACAACATCTCGCGCGAAGACCAGGACGCTTTCGCGCTGCGCAGCCAGCAGCGCTACGCGGCGGCGCTTGAGTCGGGCATCATGGCCGAAGAGATCGCTCCCTTGTCGGCCACCTGGGCAAAGAAAAACAAGGAGACCGGCGAGACAGAGATGGTGGAGGTCAACGTTGATCACGACGAGTGTAACCGTCCGACCACCACGCTCGAGGGACTGGCGTCTCTCAAGCCGGTGTTCAAGGAAGACGGCAGCGTGACAGCCGGCAATGCCAGCCAGATGAGCGATGGTGCTTCTGCCACCGTGCTGATGTCTGCCGAGCGAGCCAAGCAACTCGACGTACAGCCGATGGGCGTGTTCCGCGGTTTCGCGGTGGCCGGTTGCCGGCCCGAAGAGATGGGCATAGGCCCGGTCTTCGCGGTGCCCAAGCTCTTGTCGCGACACGGATTGAAGATAGAAGACATCGACATCGTGGAGCTCAACGAGGCGTTCGCTTCGCAGGCGCTCTACTGCATGCGCGAGCTGGGTATCACCGACGAGCAGATCAATCCCAACGGCGGCTCGATCGCCATCGGTCACCCCTACGGCATGACCGGCTCACGCATGGTCGGTCACCTGCTGCGCGAGCTCAAGAGGCAGGGCAAGCGCTACGGCATAGTCACCATGTGCATAGGCGGTGGCCAGGGAATGGCCGGCCTGTTCGAGGCCTGCTAGGGCCTGGCAGTAAGCCGCGCCAGCCACAGCAGCGCTCGTACTGCTGCGAGCAGTTCCTTTAGCGTTTTTCCTTGCATCACCGCTGGGCCGGGGTCTTATCATGGTGTGGGCAGAAAGACCTGGGGCCACGATGAACGATCGCAAGGAAGAAATACGCCGCCTGCTGGGACTTTTCAGGCGCGGCAGTCTGGACGAGGAATTGTTACTCGAACAGTTGGCCGAGATACAGGATAACGGCGAGCAGTCCGATGGCGCGGTCCTCGTCGAGTTGTCGGCTGAAGAGCCAGCGAGCAAAGAGCCAACGAGCAAAGAGACAGTGAGCGAAGACAACGATTCAACCACCCTGCTGGCCGGCAGGCTCGACTCCTGGCGTGCTGCCGAGAGGTCGGGTTCGTTGACACTGGCCGCCTGGGCCGACAACACCGACGACGAGGAGCTTGGCGGCGGTCTCCGTGGCGCCGCTGCGCGGGCGGCTGCCCACGCTGAGCTGTTCGAACGTCGCCTGGCCGACCTCGGTGCCGACGCCGTCGCCGCGGTGCCAGCCTGGATGGAGAAGTACAACGCTGCGCTGCTGGACCCGGTGGCCAGTGACGCCGATCGCCTGGCCGCCGTGGTGGCGGAGTTTCCCGACGTGGAAGACGCGGTGAGGCCGCTGCGCGAGTTTGCCGAGGCTTTGCAGGCTGATCCGCTTACGCAGCAGTTGCTGCTGACAGTGTGCGAAGACCAGGTGGCCACCCTGACGTGGTTTCATCGCGCCAGGCAGGCGCGAAAAGCGCAGTAGCCGGGCGCTCAGTTCTTGGAGTTTAGTTCGGGATATTCGGCCAGGCCCTTTGCCAGTCGCCACCCGGCGTCTCTTTTCGAGAGCAGGGGAAGAAAGCGTTCCTCGTGGCCGAGCAGCCAGCTTTTCAATTCCAAGCCGCCGGCGTAGCCGGTAAGGGTGCCGTCGGCTCCCACCACACGGTGGCAGGGGATGATGATGGGCAGGGGGTTCGCGCCCTGCGCGCGGCCGGTAGCTCGCACTGCCTTGGGGCGGCCCGCGTTCCGCGAAATCTGGCCGTAGGACAGGTAGCCGCCGAAGGGGATCTTTTCAACGGCCTTCCACACTTCCACCTGGAAGTCGGTACCCACCATCATCAGCGGCAGGTCAAAGGCGGCCCGCTTGCCGGCAAAGTACTCGGACAGCTGTTCGGTGGCGCGCCTGAGCACCGGCGTGATGCCACGACTTACCTTGGCCTGCGGGAAGTGCATCGCGAGCCACACGTTCATTCGTATGGACGCGTTGTCTCCAGGCAACTCCATCCGTACCAGGCTGGTGTTGGTAGACCCCAGGTAGATCCTGCCCACGGGGGTGTCTGTGAAGGAGCTGAAGATCCTGTCCACCAGAGCATTTTCTGTCCGCGACCGGACTTTCCGGGGTGTGCGGGGCGTCTTTGTTGTGCGAGGCATGATGCTTGTTTTTAGTACATTTGGGTACTTGAATACAAGGGCTGGAGGTCGTTTGCGAAACATTTTTACCTAGTCGGGGGGCAGCCAGATTCATTGCTGGGACTTGAGCCCCCCCGGTTGGGGAGGCTACAACTGCTATAGTAGGGGCATCAGCTATGAGGACTTAATGTTCGCGTGGCGGGGTGGATTGTATGCAGGAGCAAGCGATTAGCGACGGGCCCAGGCAGGTGGCGGTGGTAGGTTCGGACAGTGTGGCGCTGTTGCTGGCCACCGCGAGCATCCTCGGCGAATGCGCTGCGCGGCATGGTTGGTCGGAGCGGCTGCGCGTGTCGGCCGTCGGGCGCGGTAGTGCGGCGGGCCGCGCGGGGGCTGATGATCTGGCCTTGCTCGCCAGGGCCGGGGTAAAGCCAGGCAGCGATTCCTGCCCGGAAATAGTGGGCCAACAGGGGATTATCTCTGCTGCCGATACGCTGGTGGGATGGTCGAGCCCCGACGCTGATTACCTGCTCGAGCTCGACGAAAGCATTGGCAAGCCGGTGCTGTGCCTGCAGGAATTGTTGGGCGCAGAGGGTTCCTGCGACGGTGAGTTGCCCCTCGAAGAGCTCGTTGAGAACATGCGCGAGTTGATGCCGGTGCTGTTGCGCCAGATCATCGCCGGCAGCAGTGAGCTAGACGACGACATCTGCTTCACGTCAGACTTCTAATAATGTAAATTTGAATTTCTCGCGCAGGTCGTCGAGAAACCTGTTTTGCTTCACGAGACGGAATACTGAGCGTTTTCTTTGTTCAATTACAACGCAATCGGGGGTCAAGCTGGTGATCACCGCTGCGGTTTCCGCCACGGCGTCGCCGCGCCTGAACTCCAGGCGGCAGGCCAGCCCCTTTTCCTGGAATTCCCCCACCAGCTGTTGGGACTGATCGACCAGTAATTTTTCCTGCCTTTCGTGCAGGGTGTCGGCCAGGTCACCGGACGGGCGCGAGCCGATCTGCCCGGCCTCACACACGCGGCTGACGATATCCGAGACCCTCTCGGGGTCGGACACGGCGAGCAGCACGAGTTCGGTTCCCGCCTTTGAAGCCCGGTTGGCTGCCGCTTCGACGAGCTCCCCGTCAGCGCCAGCCGGTCCAAGTATGAGCAGGACGGTGTCCACCCTCGAACTGTATACCCGTGGGCCTCGGCAGTCTATGTCGGCAGCGGCCCACGCTCGGAGCAACGCGGGAGCGGGCTTATCGACTGGCTACGGCTCAGCGCCTGAACAGCACGGGGGTGCCGGTTTCGACCAACTCGTGGAGTTCGGTAATGTCACTGTTGCTGAGCGCCACGCAGCCCCTGGTCCAATCCGTGTCGCCATCGTGAGCGCTATCGCTTCCGTGCAGTCCCAGGCCCGAACCTATGGCCAATGCCTTGCCGCCCAGGATCGGGACCCGCTCTTCTTCGAGCAGTCGTTTATAGCGTTTATGGTCGCCCCGGTTTGGGTAGTCGATGGCGAGAAAATAGGCCCAGCGGTAGTGGGGTTTTTTAGAAGAGATTCGGTACAGCCCTTCGGGAGTTCGCATGTCGCCCTGGAAGCGCTTGGCACCGCTGGGTCGCCGGCCCAGGTTGACCGGGTAACGGCGGTAGAGCTCACCTTTGCGGTAAACCGACAGCTGGCGCGAAGACTTATCGAGCAGCAGGGCTACCGATTCGTTGGCGAGCCCCGCTGGCAGCGCCGTGCTGTCACCGCCGCTCAGGGTGGCGCGCGGGTTGCCCGCACAGGCCGCGAGCATCAGCGGCAGCAACAGGGTGGCAATTACCCGTAGCCCTGCCGCCACCATATCGGGGCTGTGCCGCGTGGGGGTATAATGTTCGGGGCCACAAGCTTGGGCCCTGTTCAGTAGAGGTTGTAGTGGTTTCACGTCCCCCTATTTTCTGGGATGGTAATGTAAGGTTCAACAGCCCTGGGTCGATTGTTGCGACAAATATAGAAGCGAAGTGATCTCAATCAGGCAAAAATTCTCGCCCCGCAGGCTTTATGCTCGGATTCTACGGCTGTCGGCCCTGGGGTTGCTGCTGGTCTTGTCGGCGGGCGCGGGCCTGGTAGCAGCCGGATCGGCAGCCACGCAGCAGTGGGAGCTGGCCCGCTTGCGCGAGCCTTCGGGCCTGGTGCTGCACCCGGGGCGCAACACGCTTTTCGTGGTGGGCGACGAGGGGGACGTGGCCGAAGTGGGTCTCGACGGAGAACTGCTTCGCATCTCGGTGCTCGGTGGCGACCTCGAAGGTGTGACCTGCGATCCCTCGAGCGGACTGGTCTACGTGCTGCGCGAGGGACCCGACGAGATCGTCGAGATAGATCCCGACACCTTCAAAGCCCTCAGGCGCTTTCGTCTTGACCGGGGCTGGGCGGGCGACCGCGAGTACATCAAGCCCGGCGGCGATGGGCTTGAAGGACTTACTTTTGTCGCCTCGTCCGAGCAGGCCGAGGGAGGCAGCTTCTTTGCAGTCAACCAGAACGACCCCCCCGCCCTGCTCGAGCTGCTGCTGCCCCTGCGTAGTGGACGGGGCGACGCTGCTGCTCGCATAGTGGCTGCCCACGAACTGGGCCCGGCCGCACTTTCGGCGGTCGTGTGGCTGCCTGGGCGCGAGCTTTTTCTCATAACGAGCGCGCTTTCGGGGCGCGTGGCGCTGGTCGGCCGTGACGGTTCGGCCCACGGAACGTTCAGGATTCCGGGTTTTCTGCCCGAAGGGCTGGCCCTGCTGCCCGGGGGTGTATTCATTATCGCGCAGGACACCGGGGGATTGATACAATGGAAACCCGGTGAGGATCCCCTGCCGGGGCTGCTGGATGGCAAAAGACATGGCGACTGACAAAACTGGAAAAACAAAAGGCCGTGCGCGGCGACCCCTCGCGGTGGTCGTACTGGCCGCTGGTGAGGGCAAGCGCATGCGCTCAGACCTGCCCAAGGTGCTGCACGAGGTGGCCGGTCGGGCGATGATCGACCACGTGCTCGGGTCGGCGCGGGCGCTTAAGCCCGAGCGCCTCGTGGTGGTGGTGGGTGATGGTGCCGAGGCCGTGCGCTCTCGCGTGGGTGACGATGACGGCGGTGATCTGCGCTGCGTGTTGCAGGCCGAGCAGCTCGGAACCGGCCACGCGGTGTTGCAGGCAAGATCGGCTCTACGCGGCTTTGATGGCGACGTGCTCGTACTGTGCGGCGACGTTCCCCTGCTGACGACATCAACCCTGCGCTCGCTGCTCAAGCAGCATGGCCGCAACGCTGCCCTGGCCACGGTGCTTGGCATGGCGGTAGACGACCCCTCTGGCTACGGGCGCATTATAAGAGAAATGGACGGCCGACTGTCGGTTGTCGAACACCGCGACGCCACAGCTGCTCAGCGCGAGGTCTTCGAGGTCAACAGTGGCACCTGGTGTTTCGATGCCCGCTTCATGCTCAAGGCCCTGGCCGGGCTTGGCAGGGACAACGCCCAGGGCGAGTATTATCTTACCGACCTGTTGGCCATGGCCTCGGCCAGGGACAGCGCCGCTGCCTGGGTGATGGACGACGACAGCGAGGGGCTGGGAGTAAACTCCCGGCATGACCTGGCGCAGGCAGAGATGCTGATGCAGGAACGACTGATAGCCGGCTGGATGGACAAGGGCGTGAGCTTTCTCGATCCGGCTACGGTGACTCTTTCCTGCGACGCGCGCCTGGGCCGCGACACCGTGGTGGGGCCCGGCGCTCGCATCTGGGGCAACACGCGTATCGGCCGCAACTGCGTGCTCGATGGCAACTGTTTTCTCAATGACAGCCAGGTCGGCGACCGTGTGCACCTGCGCTGGGGCGTAGTGGCCACCGAGGCCAGCGTAGGTAAGGGGTCACTGCTGGGACCCTACGCGCATCTGCGACCCGAAGCCCGCTTGGACGAGGAAGTTCATGTGGGGAATTTTGTTGAGATCAAGAAGAGCCGGCTCGGCCGTGGCTCGAAGGCCAATCACCTCAGTTACATCGGTGATGCGCAGCTTGGCAGGGACGTGAACGTGGGCGCCGGGACCATCACTTGCAACTACGACGGCTACCAGAAGTACCCGACCATCATAGGAGACCGGGTGCAGATAGGCAGCGACACCCAGTTGGTGGCGCCGGTACGGCTGGGCAACGACAGCTACGTTGCTGCAGGCTCGACGGTGTCGAGCGACGTGGAAGACGGAGCGCTGGTGTTCAACGACAAGCCGCAGCGGGTGCGCAAGGGCTGGGTCGCGGGTTTTCGCCGCCGCATGAAGCGATTAAAGAAGGGAGGCGCTTCCTGACGTGTGCGGCATTGTAGGTTACGTCGGCTCGAGACCAGCCGACGAGGTATTGGTAGCCGGCCTGCGTAAGCTCGAGTACCGAGGGTACGATTCAGCCGGGGTGGCGACGCTCAATGGCGGCAAAATAGAAGTACGCCGCGCCGTGGGCAAGCTCGATAACCTGGTGGCGGTACTGGCCGAGAACCCGGTGGAGGGCAGATCGGGCATCGGCCACACACGCTGGGCTACGCACGGGCGGCCGTCCGAAGAGAACGCGCATCCGCACCGCGCAGGTGACGTCGTTCTTATTCACAACGGCATAATCGAAAACTACGTCGAACTGCGCGAACAGCTGCGCGAGCAGGGTTGCGAGATGCAGTCCGAGACCGACACCGAGGTGATATCCCACCTGGTCGACCTCGAGCTCAAGAAATCAGGCGACCTGCTCGCGGCGGTCCGCTCGACGATAGAGCTTCTCGACGGTTCGTTTGCCATCGTGGTCATGTCGGCCGCTGAGCCCGGGCGGCTGGTGGCGGTAAAGAACGCCACGCCTGTGGTCATAGGGCTCGGAGAGGGCGAGAGCTTCGTGGCCTCCGACGTTCCCGCCCTGCTCGAGTACACCCGCGACGTGGTCTTTCTCGAAGACGGCGAGGTAGCTGAGCTGACCACCGATGGAGTATCGCTGTCGGATTTTTCGGGCGCGGAGGTCACCAGGAAAGCCCAGCGCATTACCTGGGATCCGGTCACGGCCCGCAAGGGCGGTTACGAGCATTTTCTCATCAAGGAGATACACGAGCAGCCGCAGGCCATCATCGACACTACCCGTGGGCGTATCGCCCAGGAGAGCAGTCGCGTGGCCCTGCCCGAACTCGATGCTATCGCCGACCGTCTCGACGGCATAAAGCGGGCGACCATGGTTGCCTGTGGCACAGCGTGGCACTCCTGCCTCGTGGGAAAGTTCATATTCGAGCGGTTCGCGAGGCTGCCCACCGAGGTGGATTACGGCAGCGAGTTTCGCTACCGCGATCCGCTGGTCGACGAACACACACTGGCGGTGGTGGTGTCGCAGTCAGGTGAAACGGCTGACACGCTGGCGGCAATGGAATCGGCACGCGAGCGCGGCGCGCCAGTGTTGGCGGTGTGCAACGTGGTCGACTCGTCCATCGCGCGCAAGGCCGACGCGGTCATCTACACCCACGCTGGCCCCGAGATCAGCGTTGCCAGTACCAAGGCGTTCACCACCCAACTCACGGCGTTGTACCTGCTGGGCCTCTACCTGGGCGACCGCGCGGGAACCGTTGATCGCCAGCTCGAGGACGAGTGCATACAGGCACTGGTGCAGCTGCCCGCGTTGGTAGAAAAAACGCTGCAGTGCGAGGCCGAGGTCGAAAAGGCGGCGCGTCGTTTCGCGTCGGCCTCCGACCTGCTCTTTCTCGGTCGCGGCATCAACTACCCCATAGCCCTCGAGGGTGCGCTCAAGCTCAAGGAGATTTCTTACATACACGCCGAGGGCTATCCCGCCGGTGAGATGAAGCACGGGCCCATCGCGCTGATAGACGAGAACCTCCCGGTGGTTGTGCTCATCCCGCGTGACGAGGTCTACGAGAAAACCCTGAGCAACCTGCGCGAGGTCGAGGCACGAGGTGGTCGTATTATTGCCATCACTGATAATGCCGACGACGACCTCAGGGCGGTGGCCGAGTGCGTGATAACCGTGCCCAGCACGAGCACGTCGTTGCTCCCGGTGCTGCTCACCGTGCCGCTGCAGTTGCTGGCCTACCACGTGGCCGTGGAACGCGGTACCGACGTGGACCAGCCGCGTAATCTCGCCAAGAGCGTCACCGTCGAGTAGGCGCCCGCCAGCTAGAAAGCCACCCGTTTTCTCTACCCCGCGTCAGGGCTATAAAGCCTACTCAGTGGCCGATAACGACACAGGACAGGAAAGCGGGCTCGCCGGGGGCAACTCACCCGTCAGTTCGATAGAAGACGCGGTCGAGGACATACGCCTCGGGCGGATGATAATCCTCGTGGATGACGAGGACCGTGAGAACGAGGGTGACATCTTTGTCGCCGCCGACAAGGTGACGCCCGAGCACATCAATTTCATGATGCGCGAGGCCCGCGGGCTTATATGCCTGCCGCTGACCGCTTCGCGGGCCGACGAACTCGGGCTGCGCATGATGGTGCCCGAAAACACCACTCCGCTGGGCACCGGTTTCACGGTGTCGATAGACTCGCGCAAGTGCGCGGGACTGGGTATGACCGCGTCCGATCGAGCGCTTACCATCAGGGAGGCGGTGCGCGAGGGGGCCACGGCGTCTGATTTTTTGAGCCCGGGGCACGTGTTTCCGCTGCGCGCCCGCGACGGTGGCGTGCTGGTTCGCACCGGGCAGACCGAGGGGTCGGTGGACATGTCGCGCCTTGCCGGCTTGTCGGCGGCCGGTGTCATCTGCGAGATTCTCAACGAGGACGGCACCATGGCGCGCATGCCCGAGCTGGTGGAGTTCAGCCACCGTCACTCGATAAGGATAGCGACTATCGCCGACCTCATACAGTACAGGTTGCAGACCGAATCGCTGGTCAAGCGTCTCGCGTCGTCGCGGTTGCCCACGCGCACCGCCGGCGAGTTCGAGGTCCACGTGTATGGCAGCGACGTGGAAGACGGCGAGCACGTGGCCCTGGTCAAAGGCAGGATCGACCCCGACAAGCCGGTACTGGTGCGCACCCACGCCGAGTACCTGCCGGGCGACGTTTTTGCCTACAGCCACCGCAACACCGGTGCCCTGCTCGAGGCATCCATGCGACGCATCGACGAAGAGGGGGCGGGCGTGGTGCTGTACGTGAGGCGGCACGGGCGCGGTGCAGAGTCGCTGTCAGCTGGTAGCGACGGGGTCGTGTCGACCAGTCCAGCCAGCCGCCTGGCGGCGTTCAAGGACTACGGCATCGGCGCACAGATCCTGCGAGACCTGGGCGTGAGGCGCATAAGGCTGCTCACCAATACCCCGCCGAGGCTGCCCAACCTGGCCGGCTACGGTCTGGAAGTAGTTGAGACGGTGCCCATCGCCCTGCCCGACGATCTTGGCTCGGGCGCTACGACGACCTGACCCCGGGTCAGCGCAGGGTCACGAGGACAAAGTGGGTGTTGATGCCCGAGTTGGCGTCGGCCCACAATCCTGCGTGCGAAAGATGGCGCAGGCGGTAGCCGACGGCCAGTAGTTTTCCACCGGTCGTGGGCAGGTCGAAGCCCACTCCGACCTGGTCGCTGAACAGTATGCGCGAACCCAGGTTCAATCCGCGCAGGTCCGACCACGCGATACCCACGCCGCCTTCTATCCATGGGCGCAGCAGGCCTTGGCCAGTTCCCTGCCAGCGCAACATCGGCACCAGTTGCAGGTCGAAGCTTTCGCGGTCGCCCGCGAACAAAGTGAGCAATGGCTCGAGCACGGTGGCGATTGTGCCCCCGTGACGACGCGCCGCGGCGTCAAGAAAATCCGGCCCCCGCCATTCGTAGCGGTATCCCAGCGAGAGGCTGTACATGGAGACGTCGCCCTTTTCGGAAAAGCCCACCGCGACTACCGGTCCCGACAGGGTGGCGCTCGCGGTGTCGGCAGGGGGCGATTCGCCTGACCATGCGCTGTTTGCGCCCAGCCAGAATGTTGCCAGCAGGACGGCTGAAAACAGTCTTGCCACGTTTCTCATGGTCGTTGCATCCCGCTTGTTATATCCACGTAACAAGAAATACCCGGCCGCGAGCAGGCTCGCAAACCGGTGCCAGGACAGGTAGGCTGGAGAACGTGTCGTTTTTTTCAAGGGGGGTATGGCAACCACGCTCGCGGATGATATCCGGACAGCGTTCTGCTGCAGCGCCAGGCCTGATGTTGTCCGCCGCGATGTTGTCCGCCGCGATCTGGATCGTCGCCCCGGTGCCAGCCTGGGCGGCCACCGTCCAGGGCCCGGCCCGCGCCGAGTTCAAGCTGAGTGATAACCGACTTCTTCCCGGTGACAGCAGCACGGTTGAACTCACGCTGTCTATCGCCGATGGCTGGCACATCAACGCTATCGATCCCGGTCTCAAGTTCCTCGTGCCTGCCAGTCTTGATTTTAAGCTTCCTGAGGGCGTGTCAGTTTCCGAGCTGACCTGGCCTGTCCCCCAGCGCACCCGGGTCCGCTTTGCCGGGGGCAACGACATCTACACCCATGAGGGCAGCATCACGGTCAGTGGCCAATTGCACTACGATAGCATCGCTCCAGCCGGTGGTCGCGCGGTGGCCATACTCGGCTACCAGGCCTGCAACGAAACACTGTGCCTGCGACCCGAGACTATAAGGGTGCCGCTGGCGATAGAGTTCGTTCCCCTGCAAGCGGCCGAGCACGCCGGACCGGGCTACTACAGCAACCTTGGCCATCACGCCGGGCTCGCGCTCGGCGGACTGTCGCGGGATGGAAGCCGGGCTCTTCTGCTCGGCCTGCTGCTGGTAGGGCTGGCGATCAACCTTGTCCCCTGCGTCGGCCCCCTGCTGGGCTCGTCGGCGAGGGCGCTCGACCAGGTCTCGAGCTCGGGCTCATTGCGGGCGTCGGTGGGTCTTCTGGCATACGCGGTAGGTAGTTCACTGGTACTTGCCTCGCTGGTGGGCGTGGCCGCTTCGCTCGAATCAGGTCCACTGGCCGGCAACTCGGTGGTCTACCGGGCAGCCCTGGCGATGCTGGTCGTGGCGTTGTGCTCGCTGGGCCTGGCCGTGCGGTCGCCGCGTTCGGTGCCGGGCTCGGCTGTTGCCTGGCTGTTTCTCGCGGGTATGGCAGCCGGCCTGCTCGGAGCACCGCTGGTTGCCCTGGTGACGGTGGCGATTTCGAAAACAGGCGCTTCTCAACCGTGGGTGCTGGCCGCGGCGGCGGCCGTGGTTGCCTTGCTGCCCTCGCTTGCGCTGGTGATGCTGGCCCGCTCGGGAGCTGACGCGGACACCGTTCCCGCCTGGGTGGAGCACTTGTTCGGCTGCGCGTTGCTGGTGGTAGCCTGCAGGCTGGCGGCACCCGTGCTGCCCGAGCCCCTATCGACTTCGCTCGTGCCGGCCTTCGTGTTCCTGGCCGCGTTGTACATCGGCCTTGTCGATCGCCCGGGGCCGCTGTCGATCTCTGCGGGCTCGCTGGCTCGCACCGCGGGCGCGGCCCTGCTGCTGGTGGCCACCGCCTCGGTTGCGGCTCCTGCGCCGCAGGCGACCGGCCTGGCCTGGCAGGAATTCTCGGCCGAAGTTTATGACGCTAATCAGCGTAGCGGGCGCCCCATGGTGATGGAGTTCACCGCCGATTGGTGCCTGCCCTGCCAGGAAATGAAAGAACAGACTTTCAGTGATGAAGGGGTCGTAAGGGCGTCAGAGGGCATCGATCTGTTGAGCGTGGACATAACCGCCATCAACGATTTCGTGGACAGGGTAATGAAGTCCTTCAAAGTGCAGAGCGCCCCGACAACGATATTTTTTGACTCCTCGGGCAAGGAAGTCACGCGACGAGCGGGTTTTATAGGGGCGGCCGACTTTATCCGGTTGCTCCGGCAGGCAGGCGAAGGTACACCTGCGAAGACCGGTATCTGAGCCTCGCCCCGTCCGGGGCCGCCAGGAGGAATCACCATAGAGTTTGCTGAACTTGACCTTCCCGAACAGGTAAGACGCGGTATTGCGTCGGCGGGATTCACCCACTGCACGCCTATACAGGAGCAGTCGCTTCCGCTTGCCTTGCAAGGACGAGACGTGGCCGGACAGGCCCAGACGGGCACGGGTAAAACCGCCGCTTTTCTCATTGCCATGTTCAGCCTTTTGCTGCGCCGGGATGCGCGCAGGCCCGAGGACGGTGGGTCCGCTCCGCGCTGCCTCATCGTTGCTCCTACGCGCGAGCTAGCCGTGCAGATACGCGACGAAGCCATCCTGCTGGGCCGATACTGCGACATGGAGATTGCCGCTGTTTACGGTGGCGTGGATTACGAGAAACAGCTCAACCACGTGAAGTCGGGCATAGACGTGCTCGTGGGGACGCCCGGGCGCTTGATCGACTACTACAAGCAGAGAGCTTTCACGCTTGATCACCTCGAGGTTCTCGTCATCGACGAGGCCGATCGCATGTTCGACATGGGGTTTATCGACGATATCCGTTACATGCTGCGCAACATGCCTCCGCCTGACCGTCGCGTGTCGTTTCTCTACTCCGCGACCTTATCGCAGAGGGTGGTCGAACTCGGCTACGAGCACCTGAGCGAACCTACGCAGGTGGAGGTGTCGCCCGAGCAGGTGACCGCCGACAACATCGAGCAGACCGTTTACCACGTGGGCATGGACGAAAAGTTTTCGTTGTTGCTGGGACTGCTGCGTCGCGAAAAGCCCGATCGCGCGCTGCTGTTTGTAAACACAAGAATAATGGCGACCCAGCTGGCCGAGAGGCTCACTCTCGAAGGTTTCAGCGCCGGGGCCCTGGCGGGCGACGTGGATCAGCGCAAGCGGCTGAAGTTGCTCAACGGTTTCAAGGAGGGCTCGATCAGCCTGCTCGTGGCCACCGATGTGGCCTCGCGGGGGCTGCACATTGAAGAGGTCAGCCACGTTTTTAACTACGACCTGCCGCAGGACCCCGAGGACTACGTCCACCGCATAGGCCGAACCGCCCGTGCCGGGGCTTCGGGCAAGGCGATTTCGCTGGCCTGCGAGCGCTACGTGTATTCTTACGAGGCTATCGAGGAATTCGTCGGCTACAGTCTGCCCTTTGAATTTCCGGCCGAAGAGTTGCTGGCGAAGCCCAAGCGGTGGACTCCCAAGCGGGTTAAGCGGGGCGGGCCCGGTGGTGCCAGGGGCGGACCGGGCGGCGGCCGCGGCGGTGGCCGCGGGGGTGGCCGCGGGGGTGATCCAGGAAGGTCGTCGGGTGGCGGTGGCCGTCAGGGGCGACGGAGATCGACGGGGTCCGGTTCGGGCGCCCGGACCGGCTGACCGGGAGAAGGGGCGTTGGCGGTACTGGCAGCGGTTGTCTGTCTGGCGTGTTATGCCGCGACCTATCGTTTCTACGCGGGCTATCTTTCCTCGCGCATTTTCTCGCTGCGCGCAGATGTTGCGACTCCGGCCCACCAACTACGTGACGACATAGACTACGTACCCGCGCCGCGGGGCGTTCTCTTCGGCCATCATTTTGCTTCCATAACCGGCTTGTCGCCGATGCTCGGTCCGGCCATCGCCGTGATCTGGGGATGGCTGCCGGCCATGATCTGGGTAGTGGCGGGTTCGCTGTTTATAGGTTGCGTGCACGACATGAGCGCTCTCGTGTTGTCGGTGCGGGCGCGCGGCTTGTCGGTGGGGGCCATTACCGAGGGCATCATCGGCGCGCGGGCCAAGACGATGTTTCACGTCGTCATCTTTTTTGGCGTGGCACTCGCCATGGGTGTGTTCGTGTCGATTCTCTGCGACCTGTTCATGCCCGGGGCTTACCCCCAGGCCGTGATGCCGTCGGCTGTTATCATGGCGCTGGCCGTGGTCACGGGCGTGGCTTCGTACAAGCGGGGTGTGTCGATGACCCGGCTCGCTACGGCAGCTTTCGTGATCACCTTGCTGGCCGTGTTCCTGGCGGCTACCAACGAGTGGCTGTCGCCGCAGTGGGACAGCCGCGGTGGCTGGGGAGCCCTGCTGCTGGCTTACGCTTTCGGTGCCTCGGTGCTGCCGGTCTGGCTGCTGCTGCAGCCGAGGGATTTTATCAACTCGCTGCTGCTGTATCTCGGCATGGGTCTTATGTACGGCGGTTTTTTTGTCCTCGCGCCCGAGTTTTCTTCGCCCGCGGTGGTGCTCAATCCCGAGGGAGCGCCGCCGATGTTTCCCTTCGTGTTCGTGGTCATCGCCTGTGGGGCGGTGTCCGGCTTTCACGGGCTGGTGGCCTCGGGAACGACCGCCAAGCAGCTCGACCGTGAAACCGACGCGCGGGCTATCGGCTACGGCGGCATGATGGGCGAGTCGTTGCTGGGCCTGATGGCGGTGCTGGCCTGCACGGCCGGCTTCAGCTCCGCGGGTTCCTGGCACGAGCACTACTCAAGCTGGGGGGCGGCCAATACCCTCGGCGGTAAGCTGGGCGTGTTCATAGAGGGCGGTGCACGTTTTGTTTCGACCCTCGGGCTGCCCTCTGAGTTGTCTACCGCGTTGATATCGGTAGTGGTGGTGTCGTTTGCTCTCACTACCCTCGACTCGGCTACGCGCCTGCTCAGGTACAACATTGCCGAAATGGGGCAGGGCTTCGGCGTGAAGCGCGAAAACCGTTTTGTGACCTCGGCGTTGGCCGTGGTGGTGATAGGCTTCTTTGCCTTCTACGAGGTGGACGGCCAGCCGATGGGGCTCACCCTCTGGGGCCTGTTCGGTACCACCAACCAGTTGCTCGCCAGCCTGACGCTTATCCTCGTGTCGTTGTACCTGTACCAGCGAGGCCGCAACCCGCTGGTCGCCGCCGTGCCCGCGGTCTTCATGACGATTACGACCGTGGTGGCGATGGTGAACAATCTCGGTCGTTTCTACGACGCCGGCCAGCACCTGTTGTTCGCGGTCGGCCTGCTCCTGCTGCTGCTGGCCCTGGGCGTCGTGGGCGAGGGGCTGCTCGCGCTCAGGCGTGCAACCACTGCCAGGGCTGCCGGCCCGCCGCTCGACCGCCTCTCGGTATTCTGAGGGCAAGGCGCCCGACAGGGGCGAAGCGCACGGGGACGCCTCGCCATTCTGGAGAGGACGGTGTTGTGCGAAAACCATTGGCAGACGCGCCGTAGCCTGATAGGTTACGTCTGGAGATGGCTTTGGACTCTTTTCCCGACGCGGTCCATAGCGTACCGCTTGCCAGTCAGGAAGCTTCCCCACGCAAAAGTTTTGCCCTTGACGAAGAGGGGCGCCGGCGCCTGGCTGAGGCCACGGCACCACGAGTAAACGAGGCTATCGAGGCGGGATCAGCCGATAATTATGGTCTTGACCTTGCCTTCCGCTCCCGCTCGGAACCGCTGTTCAAGTTTCTTTTTGACAACTACTGGCGGGTCGATCTGCAAGGGCTCGAAAACCTGCCCGAGCAGGGTGGCGCCATACTCGTGGGTAATCACTCGGGTGCGCTGCCCCTGGACGCGACCATGGTCTGCTACGCGCTGTCCAACGTCTGGAAGCCCGGCCGCGTGGTCCGGCCGCTCTTTGACGCTTTTGTAGAGGGCATGGGGCCGGTGGCGGACGCTTACCGAAAGATGGGCGGGGCGCCGGCTCGCTACGCGGTTGCCGACCAACTTCTCGGCCGTGGCGAAATGCCCCTTATATTTCCCGAGGGCGTAAACGGTGTCGCCAAGCTCTTCGACGAGCGTTACAAGCTGCGTCGCTTTGCCACTTCGGCTGCCAGGCTCAGCCTGCGCCACCGTGTGCCCATCATTCCCTTTGCCGTCATCGGGGCGGAGGAAACCTACCCCGTCATCGGTCGCAGCAGGAGGCTGGGCCGTCTGCTCGGCGCGCCCTACATGCCCATCACCCCGCTGTTTCCACTGCTCGGCCTGGGTGGATTGTTGCCGCTGCCCACGCGTTGGACCCTGGTGTTCGGCAGGCGGATTTACCTCTACCGTGAGAATCGTTTTCGCGGTGAAGGCAGCACAGATTTTGACGCCATGTCGCAAAGGCTTCGGCGTACCGTGCAGGTGCTCATTCGCCGTAAGCTGGGCCAGCGCAAGTCGATCTTCCTTGGCTGAGCATCTTCGCTACCCATCGTCGCGACCAATGACGGCCAACAGCATGGTTGTCGCGACAATACTGTTGCTCAGCGTCGCCGCCTGTCGCCCGTCTTCTACCGTTGCGCCTACTACTGTTACGCCCATGCCGGGCATACCGATACTGTTGCTGACCGTAGACGCGCTGCGGGCCGACCACCTGTCGATATACGGTTATCCGAGAGACACCGCTCCCGCGCTCAGTCGGTTGGCCGAGGACGCGGTTGTTTTTGAACGTGCGTTTACCCCCTGCCCCCGTACCAGCCCGGCCTTCGCGTCGTTGTTTACCGGAAAATATCCGCACGGCCACGGGCTGAGGCAACTGGGGCAGGAGCTGGCCGGCGATAATCTCACCCTGGCCGAATTGCTCGCGGAGGCTGGTTACAGCAGTCGCGGATTCGTGAGCAGCACGGTGCTGGTCGGCCAACTCTCGGGTCTTGACCAGGGCTTTGATGCCTGGGATGACCTGCTGCCGGCGCGCGAACGCAACCGTGAGAACTATCAGCGCATCGCGGCCGAGACCGTGGCCAGCGTCTCCCGCGAGCTGGACGGGGGGTGGCAACCCGGTTTTCTTTTTCTGCACCTCATCGATCCGCACGGACCCTACGCAGCACCCGAGCCGCGTAGCTTTGCGCCCGGCCCGGCGGCGTCTGCCTCCGGGCTGTTCGAGCCCTCGCTGGTACCCGAATACCAACGGCTCGACCAACGGCCGCGCCTGCGTGATTACATCGACGCCTACGATGCCGAGATAAGTTATGCCGATGCCTGGCTGGGGCGCTTGCTTGAGAGGCTGCGGCAGACCGACCTCTACGACAGGGCGTTGATAGTGGTCACGGCCGATCACGGCGAGGCATTCGGCGAACACGGTTCCTGGTTCAGGCACGGGGCGACACTGCACGAAGAGTCGACCAGGGTGCCGTTGCTGATTAAGCTGCCCGCCGGCCCGCGCGCCGCGGCGCCCGCGCGGGTGACGGCAGCGGTATCATTGGTAGACCTGCTTCCCACCCTGCTCGACTACGCGGGGGTGTCGCCACCACCCGGCCTGCACGGTAGCAGCTTGCGGGGCCTGCTCGAGGGTGACTCGCAAAGCTCCCGCGCCGTGTTTTCTACCCGGACAGGGAGGACCATCAAGTGGGCAGCCCACACCCGCCAGGGCACACTGCTGGCGTCGGACTGCCCCGGCGGTGACCCCGGGCTGTGCGCGTGGAGTTGGTTCGACGCCGCCGACGCTGACAGCCGCGACGGCTTGCCGGCCGCCAGCGCTCCAGCGGGCACGGCCGAAAAACTGCGCGACTTCGTTACCCGCTCGCGAGCAGCCACACTGTCGTTCGCTGTAGCGAGGCGCTATCGTCCGTCGGACAGGGATTTTGTTGGGAGCTTCATGCAGGAGCACAACCGCGGCGAGGCTGGCCTGGACAGGCAGCAGCGACTCGCACTCGAGGAGCTGGGCTACCTGCAACCCCTCGCCGACGATGAGCCCCCTGCCGGCCGGAAGCCGTCCGAGCAGGATCACAGGAGGTAATGACTACCGTGGCAGTAACGCTTTATGTAAAGACCGGGTGTCCGTACTGCTCGGCCCTGCGCGGCCGCCTGCAGGCCGAGGGAAAGCCGTTCTCGGAGATAAATGTACTCGATCAACCAGAGCGCGTGCCCGAGTTACTTAAGCTGAGTGGCGGTGAGCGTATAGTGCCGGTGCTTGTAGACGGGGGCCGCGTGGAGGTAGCCCCCGAGGGGGGTTGAGGGTTTTAGAACGCGGCCGTGTGCCGCATAATCCAACTACTATTTCCGTCCCGGCCGTTGGCTTGGGGCTCGGCCCCGGGCCGCCTCCGCGGGCACGAAAATTGCCGGTAATTTGTTTGCATAAAAGTCTTGCTAAGCGGCCTCAACCCGTTGTAGTGTTCGAGTCAAGCATGGAATTTATCGATGAGGGGTATAAGGCAATTTCTTCGCCTCGGTGACCGCGTCTGGCAGGAGTACCGGGAGGATTGGGGTAACGGCGTGGTCGTCGAGGTCATGACCTCAACGATAATCGGCGGCACCTGCCTGGTGCGCATTCTCTTCGAAGACGGTCAGCAGCGTACCTTCAACAACGACCTTAACAGCGAGATGTGTTGCGCCCGCATGGGCATGTGCAGGGAGCACGTTCTCGGTCGGGGCCGCGATCGCAGCGACAGCCGCAGGCCGGTCACCCGCCAGTTAACGGCCGCAGAGCTTGGCTGAGAGCTCCTTTCTATAGACCGCCGGCGGTCAGTCTTCAGTATCAGCCTGGGCAGTGTTGTCGGCGGCTCCAGCCGGGGCTGCCGTGTCGCTTGATCGGCTGTCTTCGGCCGGTAGCGGCTTGCCCCAGGGGTCGGTGGGAGCGATGCCTATCTTGTCGAGCGTAGCCAGGGTGTCCGTGTTGACCCATTCCGTTCCCATAACGCAGGGCCTGGGCTGACCGTTCTCGTCAACGGTCGACGGGCCGGCGACATTGAAGTCCAATTGCATTCTCTTTGCCACGGTCGAGTACCCTGCCACGGATACGACCGAGTTGCCAGCCTGCCGTTAAGTTGATATCGCTGCTCTTTCGGCCCTCCTGCGGCTAAAGGCGATGGACTACAAGGACACACTCAACCTCCCGAGCACTTCGTTTCCCATGCGTGCCAAGTTGCCACAGCGGGAGCCCGAGTTGCTCAAGCGTTGGCAGGAGGAGGGGCTCTGGCAGCAGATGCGACAGCTGCGGGAGGGCTCCACGCCCTTCCTGTTTCATGACGGTCCGCCTTACGCCAACGGTAACATCCACGCGGGCCATGTTCTGAACAAGGTGCTCAAGGACATAGTGGTCAAGTATCGGCACCTTGCCGGCTTCCGGGTCTCGTTTCGTCCCGGCTGGGACTGCCACGGATTGCCCATAGAGCTGGAGGTCGAGAAAAAACTCGGCCGCAAGAAGAGAGCGGATACCAGCCGCGTTGAAGTACGGCAGCTGTGCAGGGATTACGCCCTGGACTGCGTTGACCGCCAGCGCGAAGACTTCAAGCGCCTGGGCATACAGGCCGACTGGGACAATCCGTACCTTACACTGGACAAGGCCTACGAGGCTGACGAACTGCGCGAGCTTGCACACCTGGCTGACTCGGGTGCGTTGTATCACGGGAGGCGTCCGGTCCACTGGTGCTCATCCTGCCGCACTGCCCTGGCCGAGGCCGAGGTCGAGTATTCGGATCACAGTTCGAGGTCGGTTTATGTTCGCTTTGCGTTTGCCGGTGCGACCGGTGACTTGCAGGCGCTGGTCGAAGAGGGGCTGGGCGTTGCCATCTGGACCACCACGCCGTGGACCTTGCCCGCCAACCTCGCCATCTGCGTGAACCCCGGTTTTGATTACGTCGTCGTAGACGCGCCCGGCGGCCCCCTGCTGGTCGCCGAGGGCATGCTCGAGCAGTTACGCGAGGTGTTGGGCCTGGGTGCCACGCGCGCCACCATCGCCGGCCGCGAACTGGAGGGCATGACGGCTCGCCATCCCTGGCTGGACCGGGATTCGCTGCTCGTGCTCGGCGACCACGTGACCCTGGAGGCCGGAACCGGCTGCGTGCACACGGCCCCCGGGCACGGCCACGACGACTACGTGGTAGGCCGTCGTTATGGGCTGGAGGTCTACGCGCCGGTAGACGCTGCCGGTTGTTTTACCTCCGAGCTACCCGAGCTGGAGGGCAAGCACGTCTTCAGCGTCGATGACACGGTGGTCGAGATCCTGCAGGCTGCCGGCGCCCTGCTGGCCGAAGAAACCATACAGCACAGTTATCCGCACTGCTGGCGCTGCCGGCGACCGATAATATTCAGGGCCACCGACCAGTGGTTCGTGTCGATGGACAGTATTCGCGAGCGCGCTCTCGAATGCGTGGACGAGGTGAAGTGGATACCGTCGTGGGGACGGGATCGCATACACGGCATGATAGCCGGCCGACCTGACTGGTGCCTGTCGCGACAACGGGCCTGGGGCGTACCGGTTCCCGCCCTGCACTGCACTGATTGCGGGCAGGCCACCTGTGACGGCGATGTCGTCAGGCACGTGGCCGATCTCTTCGAGGAGGAGGGCTCTGACGCTTGGTTTACGCGGGACATCGAGGACCTGCTTCCCGCGGGCTTCGCCTGCCCGTCCTGCTCGGGCACGAACTTTGAGCGCGACAACGACATCCTCGACGTATGGTTTGATTCGGGCTCGAGCTTCTCCTCGGTGATGGAGCGCGACCACGGCGAGGGGACCGTTTCGGACCTGTACCTCGAGGGAAGCGACCAGCACCGGGGCTGGTTTCATTCTTCCTTACTCACCAGCGTGGCCACGCGCGACCGTGCGCCTTACCGCGCGGTGTTGACGCACGGCTTCCTGCTCGACGGAAAAGGTCGCAAGCAGTCCAAGTCGCTCGGTAACGTGGTCGAGCCGGCCAAGGTACTCAAGCAGTACGGCGCTGACATCATGCGCTTGTGGGTTTCGTCGGAGGACTACCGCGACGACGTGAGCCTGTCGGATGAAATCCTCAAGCGGGTCTCCGACTCCTACCGCAGGATACGCAACACTGCGCGCAACCTGCTGGGGAACCTGCACGATTTTGACCCCGTGGCCGACGCCGTTGCCTGGGACGACATGGACGATCTCGACCGCTGGGTGCTGGCGGAGCTGCACGGTTTCGTGGACCGTTGCCGGGGGGCTTACGAGGGCTGTGAATTTCACGTCGTCTACCGCGAACTCAACAATTTCTGCAGCGTCGAGCTGAGCTCCCAGTACTTCGACATCGTCAAGGACCGGCTCTATTGCGGGGGACGCGATTCGCGCGAGCGGCGCAGCGCGCAGACCGCTATGCGCTCTGTGCTGGAAACCCTTACAGTGCTGGTTGCTCCGGTGTTGTCGTTTACTGCCGAAGAGATATGGGGCCAGATCCCGGGCAACGATGACGCGGCGAGCGTTTTCATGCAGGATTTTCCCGTGCCTGACGAGAACTGGAACAACGAGATGCTGCTCATGCGCTGGCAGGCCACCTGGACGGCGCGGGCAGCCGTGACGCGCGCGCTGGAAGAGAAACGCCAGGCCGGCGATATCGGTCACTCGCTCGACGCGAGCGTGGTGCTGGCGGTGCCGTCCGCCGACTTCGAGTTGCTTGAGCAGGTTGGCGAAGAAACCCTGGCCGCGGTGATCATCGTATCGCAACTGGAGTTGATCCGTTCGGATGGAGACGACACGCGGGTGGAAGTGGCCGCGGCGCGAGGTGGCAAGTGCGCCCGCTGCTGGAATTACGATGAGCTGGTAGACGAGGGTGACGACACGAAGTTGTTGTGTGGTCGTTGCGGCGATGTGGTCGCCTCGATCGGATGACTGCCCGCGCCGTCGGCTTGTTGGCCGCAACCGTCCTGCTGCTCGACCGCCTGACCAAGATGCTACTGCTCGAGTATCTTCCGCGCGGCGGCTACGTCGAAGTCATCCCCGGTTTCTTCTCGCTTGTCCACGTTCGCAACACCGGCGCTGCCTTCGGCTTGCTGGCCCACGACGGCTGGACCTGGCGCAGCGTTCTGCTGTCGGTAGTGGCCGCGGCGGCCGTGATCGGCTTGGGCTGGCTGGTTTCCAAGGTGCCCGTGGAGCGCAGGGCCTACAGGGCATCGCTGGCGGCCATCATGGGTGGCGCGTTGGGAAACCTCTGGGACAGGGTCGCGCACGGCGCGGTACTCGATTTTGCAGACTTCTACCTGGGCGCGTGGCACTGGCCGGCCTTCAACGTGGCCGACAGTGCCATCAGCGTGGGCGTGGTGGTGCTGCTTTGGTGTACCTGGCGCGAAGGACCGACTGCCTGATCTACTGGTGCGCCCGGCCCCCGGCGTCACTCCAGCGGGAAGGGCTGTTGACGATCCGGGCTTCGGCTGGAACCATGTGCACAGGGCGCTCGGCCAGAGTGTCGCCCTTTTGTCACCATTGGAGGAAAATATGTACACAGGAAAATTTGCAGCCTTTTCATTGGCGATGGTCTTTGTCGCCGCCTGCGCGTCGGGCCCTCTTACCCAGCGCGAAAAAGGGACCATCACCGGGGCGCTGCTGGGAGCGGGGACCGGTGCCATCATCGGTAACCAGGGTGGCAACGCAGCCGAGGGTGCGGCCATCGGGGCTGCGCTCGGGGCGCTGAGCGGGGCCAGGGCCGGTGATCAGCAGCAGCGACAGAGCGAGGATCTCGACGGGCTTGAGCGCAAGCTGGACGAGCAGGAGCGCGAAATCGAAAACCAGAAACGCCAGATAGAAGAGCTGGAGGCGCGATGAGATCAGCCCAGGTAAAAGGTTCTCAGCTATCCAGGCTGCGCTTGCTTGCGGTTCTTCCCGCGATCGCCCTCCTGCTGGCTTCCTGCGCGTCGGGGCCGGCCACCCAGCGCGAAAGGTCTACCGCCACCGGGGCGCTGATCGGCGCCGGCGCCGGCGCTATCATCGGCAACCAGAGCGGTGACGCGGCCGAGGGTGCTGCCATAGGTGCCGCATTGGGTGCCTTGACGGGTGCCGCCGCGGGAGACCAACAGCAACAGGCCCGCCAGCGGGGCCAGCGAATCCAACGCCGCCTGGCGGCCCAGGAGCGCGAGCTGGAGCGCAATCGTCGCCTGCTGGCCAGGCTCAGGGCACGCGACCTCTCGGCGACGGAGTCTGACCGTGGCGTCGTGGTTACCTTGCCCGACGTATTGTTCGAGTTCGGTAGTTCATCGCTCACCCGCGCGGCCAAGCGCAAGACCAGGGACGTGGCCGACATCGTGAGTGCCGAGGCTCCGGGCCGCCGCGTGATGGTTGAGGGGCACACCGATTCGATCGGGGCTGCTCTGTACAACCAGGGTCTCTCTGAACGCCGTGCCCGCGTGGTCGCGGAGTCGCTGTCTACGCATGGAGTTTCGCCGGCGCTGGTCAAGGCGGGCGGCTACGGCGAAAAATACCCGGTGGCGCCAAACGCCCACCCGGACGGCAGCGACAATCCCACGGGACGCGCGCGCAACAGGCGAGTTGAGGTAGTTATCCTCAACTGACAACCGGGAGCAGCCCGCAAAAAAAAGGGCCGCCCCAGTGGGGGCGGCCCTGCGTATTCCAAGCCTGTTGGTCCTTGACGACTCAGCCGTCGTAGTACAGGGCCAACTCCCAGGGATGCGGACGCAGCTTCATGTCGGTGACCTGGGCCTGCTTCATGTCGATCCAGGTCTCAAGCAGGCCCTCGTTGAACACGTCGCCCTTGAGCAGGAAGTCGTGGTCCTTGGTCAGGGCCGCCAGCGAGTCTTCGAGCGAAGAGGGCACGCTTGCTACCTTTGCCTTGCGAAGCTCGGCCTTTGACAGCGAGTAGATGTCCTTGTCCAAGGGCTGTCCCGGGTCCAGTTTCCGCTCGATGCCGTCCAGTCCCGCCATCAGCATGGCCGCAAACGCCAAGTAGGGGTTGGCCATCGGGTCTGGAAAGCGAACCTCAATGCGCTTGGCCTTGGGTGAAGGCGAGTAGGTCGGGATTCTCACCGCGGCTGAGCGGTTGCGGCTCGAGTAGGCCAGGTTGATCGGAGCCTCGAAGCCCGGCACCAGCCGGCGGTAGGAGTTCGTGGTCGGGTTGGTGAACGAGCACAAGGCCGGTGCGTGTTGCAGTATGCCGGCTATGTAGTGCATGGCGGTCTTCGACATGCCCGCGTACTCGTTACCGGCGAAGGTCGGCTTGTTGCCCTTCCAGATCGACTGGTGGGTGTGCATGCCGGTACCGTTGTCTCCAAACACGGGCTTGGGCATGAACGTGGCCGTCTTGCCGTTGCGGCGAGCTACGTTCTTGACGACGTACTTGTACCAGAGCAACGCGTCGCCCATTGGTACCAGCGGCAGGCGGTAGAGGTCTATCTCTGCCTGGCCGGCGGTCGCCACTTCATGGTGATGCTTCTCGACGTGCAGGCCCACTTCTTCCATGGTCTGTACCATCTCGGTGCGCAGGTCGCTCATGCTGTCGACCGGCGAAACCGGGAAGTAGCCTTCCTTGTAGCGTGGCTTGTGGCCCAGGTTCTGGCCGCCGTCCTCGCCGGTGTTCCACTGGCCCTCGACCGAGTCGACTTCGTAGAAGGCCGAGTTTTCGGTCTGGTCGTAGCGAACGCTGTCGAAGACGAAGAACTCGGGCTCGGGGCCGAACACAGCGTCGGAGCCCAGTCCGGTGGACTTCAGGAAGTTGACTGCTTTCGCACCGATGTAGCGGGGGTCCCTGTCGTAGGGCTCCCGCGTCATCGGGTCTTCGATGTTGCACACCAGTGACAGCGTGGGTCGCTCAAAGAACGGGTCGATGACCGCGCTGTCGGGGTCCGGGATGACCAGCATGTCGGAGTTGTCGATGGTCTTCCAGCCGCGGATAGAAGATCCGTCAAAGCCCAAGCCGTTCTCAAATACGTCTTCTTCGAACTCGCTCAGTGGGGTCGTGAAGTGCTGCCAGGTTCCGGGAAGGTCGCAGAACTTGTAGTCGATCATCTCGACGCCGTTCTTCTTTGCATTGGCGATGACCTTGGCGCCCGCCGATGCCTTTGCAGCCGACCTGCTCTTTTTTGTCTGGGTTTTCTTTTTCGTTGCCATGTCGGGGTGGTTCTCCTTAAGCGCTTAGTGTTGCGATGCTGGCCTCGTGCATTCGGCGGGGCCGTGGGGGTCGTTCAAGTCTGTATAGTCCAAAGCGGTAACATTAAAAAACGGGCCGGCACATGACCGACCCGTCCGGGGATCCCTCGTGAATGCTTCCCCGTACGAGTTTGGCTACAGGGCTTCCTCTCCACGCTCGCCGGTTCGGATGCGAATCACTTCGCTTATGTCGGATACGAAGATCTTGCCGTCACCGATTCTTCCGGTCTTGGCGGTCGAGGCTATGGTTTCAACCACGCTGTCTACCTGATTGTCGCTGATTATGACCTCGATTTTCACCTTGGGCAGAAAGTCTACGACGTACTCGGCTCCACGGTACAACTCGGTGTGGCCGCGCTGACGCCCGAACCCCTTTACCTCGCTCACGGTTATTCCCTGGACGCCTACGCCACCCAGGGCTTCTTTTACTTCGTCCAGTTTGAACGGCTTAATAATTGCTTCGATTCTTTTCATTTTTCATGGCCTCCAGTCAGCAGGGGCGCTCTCCGTTCCAAGCGGCGTATATTAGTCAATAGACCCGGTGTGTAAAGGGAGTGAGCAGTATTTTTTGCCGTCCTGGACAAGGATACCGCCACGGCTCGCTCCTCAGCACCGCACCCCTTGTTAGCAAGGCCGGTGCCAGACCTCTCGAGCCGGCGATCCACGCCAACCGTGGGTTCTTTTCAGCAGGAGGTGCTGAGGAGCGGCCTTCGGCTGCACGAAAAACCGGCACTGCACGTGTCTTGGGCAGGTTCAGGAGGCCAATCCGGCTTCTTTGAGAGTCTGCCAGGCCGCGTTTATGTCTTTCATTCGGCGTTCGGCCAGGTCCCGGAACTCCGGGCCCAGCTGGCGGACCCTGTCGGGGTGATTCTCGAGCGAAAGGTTGCGCCATGCTGTCTTGATCTGCTCGGCCGAGGCGTTTCGATCCTGCCCCAGCGTGGCCAGGGCCCGGTCTACCTGTGATTCGTGGTCGGCCCGCGCCTGCCCGGCCCCGCCGGCGTAAGCTCCAGCTCCAGCAAAGGCGCCCAGGCCCAGGAGATTGACCACCTGTTCGAGAAAGAGTTGTTCGGGCTCGCTGACCTCGCCGTCTGCCCTTGCGACCTCGCCCAGTAATTCGAGCAACATCAGCCTTTCGCGTAACCCGAAGCGGTTGGAGAACTCGTGGCACAGAGATTCAACCGACTCCTGGGAGCTGGCCGCATCCTTGATGAGGTCGCGGATCCACAGCAGCCGTTCGTCTCGGTAGCCGAGCCGATGGTGGAAGAACTCGCGTATTACGCTGACTTCACGGCGGTCGAGATTGCCGTCCACCTGCGCCATGCGGGTCATGAGGGCGACCAGCAGCTCAACGAAGCGGTTGTGGGCCTCGGTCTGGCTCTTCGTGTAGAACTCGACCGCACGGTGGCGTAGCCACCAGCTTATGGCAGCCCCGGCTACTCCTACTACCACCACGAAGGCCAGCAGCAGGCGCAGCACGCCTATGAGTAGCGGGGATCCTCCCACCAGCAGCAACAGCAGGGCGATCCAAAGACACCCGAGGTTTCCCCTGTAGCTCATAGTCTAAGCCGCTTTTTTCCGCCGGAAACAAAGTGGTCGGGGTGAGAGGATTTGAACCTCCGGCTCCTGCGACCCGAACGCAGTACTCTACCAGACTGAGCTACACCCCGAACTAGAAACCGGGAAACGAGGGTGGAATACCACGCCCACCGCCAAAAGCGAAGCCCGTAGGCAGGGGGGTCTTGTCAGGCGGCGTGCATGGCGGCGATGGTCTCGCTGTAATCGGCGGCGCCGAATATCCCGGATCCCGACACGACCACGTCAACGCCGGCTTCTACGACCCTCGAGATGTTGTCGGCTTTTACGCCACCGTCGACTTCAAGCAAGCATTTACTGCCCGTTTTCTTCTTGAGATCGCTCAGGGTTTGCAGCTTGGGCAGGGAGTTTTCCATGAAACTCTGACCACCGAAACCGGGCACCACGCTCATTATGAGTATCATCGCCGCCCTCTCGATCCAGGGCGAGACGGCTTCTACCGGTGTTGCAGGGTTGATGGCCAGCGACGCACGGCAGCCGTGGCTTTCTATGGCCGACAGGGCGGCTTCGACGTCGTCGACAACTTCGCAATGCACGGTGATCCAGTCGGCTCCCGCCCGGACGAAGGACTCGACGAAATCAAGGGGTTTTTCGACCATGAGGTGGACGTCCAGCGGCAGCTCGGTGGCCTTGTCCAGGGCCCCCACCAGGTCGGGGCCCAGGGTGAGGTTGGGTACGAAGTGGCCGTCCATGACGTCCACGTGGATGAGGTCGGCACCGGCCAGTTCAACCGCGCGGGCTTCTTCGGCCAGGCGACCGAAGTCGGCGGCGAGTATGGATGGAGCGATAAGGGCCATGCGCGTTTATACGGATCGTGTCCGGGACGGGCAAACGCCGGTCGCTGCCCGCGGCGTCGCGGCTGCCTGAAGGCCGGTCTCAGCGACGGCGCAGCCGCGCGGCAAAGAAGCCGTCGCAGCCGTGCAGGTGAGGAAAGGTACGAAGCCGCCCGCGGGCATCGAGCAGGGGCTGCAGGCAGGCGGCTGCCTCATCGTTGGCCACCGGTTCGGTGAAGTCGTCGTTCTCGGCCAGGAAACGGTCTACCACTGCGTCGTTTTCGGCGTCCACCAGTGTGCAGGTCGAGTAGACCAGCACCCCGCCCGGAGCAACGCGCTCGGCGGCGAGCTGCAGTAGCTCGCCTTGTCGGGACGCGAGGTCGGCGAGGTCCGACGGCTGTCGTCGCCAACGTATTTCAGGGTTCTGCCTCAGGGTTCCCAATCCCGAGCAGGGCGCGTCGACCAGTACGGCGTCAAAATCGTCGTCCGTGTCGAGCTGCCGCAACGTGCAGGCGTGGAATTCCACGTTTTCCTGTCCGCTGGCCTCCAGGGTCAAGGCCACGCGGGATCGGGCTCCACGAGCCGGGTCGACTGCAATCACGTGCCCATTTTCGCCGCCCGGTCCCTGGCCTGCCAGGCGTGCCGCGTAGGCGGTTTTACCACCGGGCGCGGCGCAGGCGTCGAGCACGCGCTGCCCGGGTCGGGGGTCGAGATACAACACGACCAGCTGCGAGGCCTCGCCCTGGGACACGGCTATGCCACTCCAGTCCCCGGTGTTGAGAGCCAGCAACGCGTCGGGGGCGTAGTGCGCAGCTGTTGCCTCTACCCCGCGCGCGGCCAACTCGGCCAGGGCCTGTTCACGTGGCAGCAGGCAGCGCAGCACGGTGGGCGCGGCCGTGTTGTTGGCCGCCAGCAACGCAACGGTCTCGTCTTTACCGAGCTGGTCGAGCCAGTCCTGCACCAGCCACCGCGGGTGCGAGTATTCCAGCGACAGTCGTGCCGCTGTTCCCACCCTCGCGGCATCGGGCAGCGCTGGAGCGCCCTGTCGTATGGCCCTGCGGAGCACGGCGTTGACCATGCCCGCGGCGCGGCGCTGGTGGCGACGCGCGAGGTCTACCGAACTGTTGACCGCGGCCCACTCGGGTACGCGGTCGAGGTGGCGCAGCTGGAACAGCCCGAGCCTGATGGCTTCGAGCACCGGAGCATCGATGGCGCTGAGCTTGCGGTTCGAAAGCGTTTTTATCTCGTGGTCCAGTGCCAGGCGCCAGGCCAGCGATCCGTATACCAGCAGCGTGGCCAGTGCGCTGTCACGTCGGTCGAGCTGGTCGAGCTCCAGCTGACGGGACAGGGCGGCGTCGGAGAAGGCGCCCACGTTTACCCGCAGCAACACCTCCAGGGCCACCGATCGTGAATCAGCTTTCATCGCCCAGTTGTGATGGTTGGCTGGACGGTCCCAGCCCGCGCAGCCAGGAATCACAGTCCATGGGTTTTTTGCCCTCGGGCTGTACGCGCAGCAGTCTCAGTGCGCCCCGGCCGCAGGCTACCAGCAGCCCCCGCTCCCATGACAGCACGCGCCCGGGTTCGCCCGCCGCCGCGTCGGTGGTGGCAGCCCCGGCATCGGCCATGATCTCTACGCTCAGCACTTTCAGGCGCCGGTCGCCCAGGGTGGTAAAAGCCCCGGGCCGGGGATGGAAGGCGCGCACCTGTCGATCGATCTCGACCGCGTCTCGGCTCCAGTCCACACGCATGTCTTCGTTTTGCAGCGCCGGGGCCCAGCTGGCCAGCGAGTCGTCCTGGGGGGTCCAGTCGGCCGTGCCGTTGGCTATACGCTGCACTGCCCGCTCGAGCAGGCGGGCCGAAAGATCAGCCAGCGTTGCGCGCAGTTCTCCACCGTCGGTCTGCCCGCTGAGCGTTACTTTCTCGGTCAACAGCACGTCGCCCTCGTCGAGTCCGGCGTTGACCCGCATGATGCTCACCCCGCTTTCGCTGCGGCCCTCCATTATGGCGCGCTCTATGGGTGCGGCTCCACGCAGGTGGGGGAGCAGCGACGCGTGGGCGTTGATGCAGCCCAGCCGTGGCAGCTCGAACAAGGAGGCCGGCAGTATCCTGCCGTAGGCCACCACTACGCCGAGGTCGGGGCGCAGGTCGCGGAGCCGGGAGTGGACGCCGGCGTCGGCCGGATCGGTGGGCTGCAACACTTCTATTCCGTGCCTGAGGGCGAGTTCCTTGACGGCCGGTTGCCGCAGCTTGCGGCCTCGCCCACTGGGCCTGTCGGGGCGCGTGAGCACGGCCACTACCCTGTGCGGCCCGGCCAGCAGCCGGTCGAGCGAGAGTGCCGCAAAGGGCGGTGTTCCCATGAACAGCAGGCGCAGGCTGCCGTCGGGATCGGGGGGCGGCTGTTCGTCGGCCGCGGCTATGGGTTTTGCCTGCAAGGGTTCGCCCACCGTTTCAGATGCGTGGCACTCCGTCGTCGGGCAGCTCGCCGCTGCGTTTAATTTTCTTCAGCCGCTTGCGATACAGGCTCCGCTTCAGCGGCGACAGGTGATCGAGAAAGAGTTTGCCGTCGAGGTGATCTATCTCGTGTTGGAGGCACACCGCTTGCAGCCCGGTGGCCTCGATGCGGACTTCTTCCTGGTCCACGCTCCAGCCGCTCACCAGCACCCTAGCCGAGCGTTGCACCTCGGCGGTGTAGTCCACCACGCTCAGGCAGCCTTCTTCCCAGGTGATGTCACCCTCGGCTTCGACGACCTCGGGGTTGACCAGGCACAGGGGTGCCAGTCCACGGTTCTCACTGTCGGTGTCCACCACGATGGCGCGCTCGAGCAGGCCCACCTGCGGCGCCGCCAGGCCGATTCCGTTTGCCGCGTACATGGTTTCGACCATGTCGGCCACGTAACCCGCTACCCGGCCGTCTATCTGGGCTACGCGCTCGCTCGTGCGCGTGAGCAAGGGATCGGGGAAGGTGTGAATACTGAGTATCGCCACGCGCGAGATAAACCGCAGAAAATCTGCACTTGCAAGGGTTTACCCCGCCTCCCGGGCTGCTAGAGCATGCTCACCGGGTCGACGTCTACCGACATGCGCACGTTGTCCTGCCGGCAAGGGTCTTTGAGTACGTCGCGTATCCAACCGGCTGCCGCAGCCGTAGTGGCGGCCGACGGGGCGCGCAGCTGCAGCACGAAGCGCCAGCGACCGCGCAGGCGCTCGAGCGGGGCCGGTGCAGGTCCGCGGACTTCGAGCTCGCTCATCTCGCGCGCAGCCGACACCGCCAGCCCGGCCGCTCGCTCGGCCATCAGCGAGGCGGCGCCCTGCTCGGGGGATTCAAAACGCAGCATGACCATGCGCGACCAAGGGGGGTAGCCCAGTTCTTCGCGCTCGGCCAGCTCGGACTCGATGAAATCGGTGTAGCGGTGCTCCAGCGCCAGCAGTACCGCCGGGTGATCGGGCTGGTAGGTCTGCAGCACCACCCTGCCCGGTTTTTCCCCCCGCCCCGCCCTGCCTGCCACCTGTGACAGCAACTGGAAGGTACGCTCGGACGCGCGAAAATCCGGCAGGCCCAGGGTCATGTCGGCGTGTACGACTCCCACCAGCGTGACCCCCGGCGCGTCGTGCCCCTTGGCTATCATCTGGGTGCCGATGAGTACGTCGAACTCACCGCGTCGCCAGCGCGACAACATCGACTGCCCGGCTCCCCGGCGCGAAGTAGTGTCGCGGTCCATGCGCTCAACGCTTGCCTCGGGCAGCAACAGGGACACTGCGTCCTGTAGCCGCTGTGTGCCCAGGCCCTGGCCGCTGAGCCCGTCGGCACCGCAGGACGGGCAGCATGACGGCGGTGGTTTTATGGTGTCACAGTGATGGCAGCGCAGCTCGTGGCGATCGCGGTGAAGCGTCAGCCTGACACTGCAGTTACTGCAGTTCACCGCTTCCCCGCAGGCCCAGCACTGCAGCTGTGAGGCGTAGCCGCGGCGATTGAGAAAGAGCAGGGTCTGGCCGCCTTCCTCGGCGTTGCGTTTCATGAGGTAGCCCAGTCGATCGGATATGCCGCCCATTTTTTCGAGGTCGCGACCGCGCAGGTCCACCGTTTCGATGACAGGCATCGGCCGTTTGAGTATCCTGTGCGGCAGGCGCAGGTGGCCATAACGCTGCTCGTTGGCGTTGCGCCAGGTTTCGACCGAGGGGGTGGCCGATCCGAGCACCACCGGACAGCCGGCCATGCTGGCCCTCACGATGGCAACGTCGCGTCCGTTGTAGCGCACGCCGTCTTCCTGTTTGTACGACCCGTCGTGTTCTTCGTCGACCACCACGAGGCCCAGCTCGGCGATGGGTGCGAGCACTGCCGAACGTGCGCCGACCACGATGCGGGCCTCGCCACGCGCCACGCGGCGCCACTGGTCCCAACGGCGCCCGGCTCCGAGCTCGCTGTGCAGCACCGCCACCGTGGGCCCGAAACGAGCTACCAGGCGCGACACCAGCTGGTGGGTCAGCGATATCTCGGGCACCAGCACCAGCGCGCTTCGGCCCAGGGCCAGGGTGGCCGCCACCAGTTGCAGGTAGACCTCGGTTTTGCCGCTCGCGGTTACGCCCTCGAGCAAAAAGCTGCGGTAGCTGCCCAGTGATTCGCTCACCGCTGCTACCGCGGCGGCCTGCTCGTCGTTGAGCTCAACGCGCTTGTCTACCTCGCTCTCCGCGTCGTGTTCGCGGCAGAGCTCTTCCCGGCTGACCTCGACCAGCCCGGCTTTCTCGAGCGGGCTCAGCTTGTCACGCGGGGAACCGAAAAGTTCGGCCAGCTCGGCCAGGGTGGCGCGCCGCGCCGGGGTATCACGAAGGTGCTGGTAGAGTTGCAGTCGCACCGGTGCGCGGCTGCAGAGCTGCTCGGCCATTTCATCGTCGGCCTTGAGCAGGCGCACTACCGTTCGATACTGTTCGCTCACCTTCGCCGATTGCAGCAACTGCTCGACCTTGACCGCGCCGTGTTTCTCGAGCGTGGACACGACGGCGCGCAGCGAGCGACTTCCGGTGGCGCGCTCGAGCGAGGGCAGCTCCATGGCCTCGCCGCTCGACCGCAGCGCTTCGACAACCGCTCGTTGGGTAGGCGTGGATGCCTTGTCAGCGTCGAGCAGGCTGACGGTGGCTATGGAGGAGGAGGTGAGCCCCTTGCCCAGGGCCAGCGACACCACTTCGCCCAGGCTGCTGAGGTAGTAGTCGGCCATCCAGCGCGACAGCTTCAGGAGCTCGGGGGGAAACACCGGCTTGTCATCGGTGACTTCGCTGAGATCGCGGCATTTTATTCCTGCCGGAGCTTGCGTCTCGAGCGCTGTTACCAACGCGGTTACCTTTCGCCGTCCCAGCGGTACCAGCACGCGCACGCCAGGCTGCACGCGCTCGGCGAGGGACGCGGGCAGCGAGTAGCTCAGCGTGTCGATTCCGGGCACCGGCGGTAAGGGCACCACCGTGACCCAGCCGGGGCTCACCGTATCGCCTGCTCGTCCTCCAAGCGGGGCTATTACAGCTGAGTCGTTGACGGGGGCGGGGTCTGGGGTGGAAGCTGCCAAGGTGGCTTTTTGTAACTTCGAACGATGGAAACATCCACGCCGGGCCGTATTCTGGCACCTGTCCCGTTCGGGATTGGTGGCCGCGGTGATAGAGGCTGCCGACGAGGAGCCGCTTTTACTGGCCTGCGCGGATGCGCAGGGGAGCCTCGGCTGTGCCGATTCAACCGCTCGTGGGCTGCTGGTTTGTCCCGGAATAGCCGAGTTGGCGCTGCTGTTGCGGGCCGCGGGGTTGCCGCAGGTAGCCGCCTTGTCGGCCGACTGCGGAGCGTTTGTCAGGGTGGCGGGCTCCGAGAGCAATCGAGCTGGGGCGGGCGACCTCGCCCCGGGCGCGGTGGAGGTGCGGCTGAGCGCTGCTGCGGGGATGGTGGCTGGCGGCCCCGAAGAGCTGGTAGCAACAGCGCCCCGGCAACTGGTCGCCGGCGTAAAAACATTGTTCTCGGCCTGCGGGCTCAGGCTGGTTGAGCTGGGACTGGCAGAGATCGCGGCCGACAACCTGGCCGAGCTCTCGCCACCGGGTAACGGCGAGACCGTCGATCCGCTGATGGCGGTTTCGGTGGCACCGGGCTGCGAAGAGCAGGCCGGCCAACTCGGCTCAAGACTGGTCGTGCCGGTGGGACTGGCCCTGGGGAGGATGGGTTTCGATGCCACGACGGGTTGACCTGTTAGCCGGGCTCGGCCGTCGCGACACGGGTCCCGGTGGAGTTGTCGGTGGAGGCGGCCAGCCTTTGTCGCGCAAGTGGTTGTTGCTGGGCTTTCTGTCGTTGTTGCTGGTGGCTTGGCTGGCCTGGCCGGTGTCGGTCGAGCCTCCGGGGGTAGTGGCATCGGCGGCTGCACCGGCAGCTTCATCGGCCTTGGTATCGACCGCTCCGGCTGTCGCAGCCGGAGCGCTGGCCGGCGCAGTTGAAAGTCGGACGCTGGAGTACTGGCTGAGGGAAATAGCTGTCGGAGCCGAACTCGAGTTGGTACTCGACCCTGGCCTGGCGGCCGGTGAAATGGTGGCCAGTGTTTCCACCGCCGACTGGCGGCACAGGCTCGAGGCATACGCGCGCGTGGCCGGGTTCGCCTACCGGGTGGACAACGGGATACTCGAGGTAGGGGGCAGTGCTTCCCGGATGGAGGCGCGGCTGGCGGCGGGTGGCTCCCAGCAGGAGCTTTCTCGGGGCGGGCCCAGCGAACAGCCACCCGCGCCCGCGCCGGGGGTCGAGAGGGTGTTGCCGTTGGGTTTTGCGCAGGCGGACAAGCTCGCCGCTGTGCTTGCCGGGGTGGTAGACAAAAGCTCGGCCCGGCTGATAGCCGAGCCCCGCTCCAACAGCCTCATCCTTCGGGGCGAGGCCACCGAGCTGGCAAAACTCGAGAGGCTGGTCGGACTCGTGGACAAACCCAGGCAGGGCTTTCTGCTCGAGGCGCGCATCGTCGAGCTCTCGAGTACCGCGCGCGACGAGCTGGGCGTGCAGTGGAACGTGAGTGGTCGGGTTGGTGCCGGCATGGATTTTCCGTCGCCTTCGGCCGGCGGATCTTCGGCTGCGCTCACCGTTGCCACCACGGCCGCGGGGCACGCCATCGAGGCAAGGCTGGGAGCGCTCGAGGCCCAGGGAAGGGTGAGAATCGTATCGCGACCCAGGGTCATGATACTCGAGGGCGGCCGCGCCCGTATAGAGAGCGTGCGCGTGCTCAGGGTCCGGCTGCCCGACAGCAACTCGGTAGTAACCGGGGCAGTGGAGGGCCAGGCGCAGGCCAACCGCAAGGCTGTCGAAGAAATACGGGTTGGTGTCAGCATGCTGGTAAAGCCGCGCCTGCTCGGCGATGGTCGCGTGCTGCTCGATATAGAGGCGCGCTCGAGCACCCTGGGCGCGCCGCAGCCCCCCGATGGAATACCCGAGGAGTTGAGTCGCATGCTCAGCGCCGAGGTTGTGGTGGGGGATGGCGATACCGCCATACTGGGGGGTCTCAGGCGCGAGGGAAGCAGCTCCAACGGCGCCGGTCTGCCCTTGCTGTCGAGGGTGCCGGTGCTCGGCGCTCTCTTCGGCCGCCGCGAGGAGGAGAAGAAGAGCGAGGAGTTATTGATACTGGTGACCCCCCGGCTGCTGTCTTGAACCCGGGGGCCGCGGGACTCCTGGGCACGGCTAGCGCACAGAATAGTTCCCTCTTCGGCCTACTATGCTAAGTTGGCGACATGCTTCGCTTTCTTACAGCCGGCGAGTCCCACGGGCCCTGCCTGACCGTGATAGTCGAAGGTTTGCCTTCGGGTTGTACTGTCAGCGTGGAGGCAATCGACCAGCAGCTGGCCCGCCGCCAGCTGGGTTACGGGCGTGGCGGGCGCATGAAAATAGAGAAAGATCGGGCCGGTATCCGTTCGGGGGTGCGCTGGGGCGAGACCCTGGGCAGTCCCGTAACCCTGGTGGTCGAGAACCTCGATTGGAAAAACTGGACCAAGAAAATGTCAGCCGACCCTGCCGATCGCGACCCCTCGCTGGCGGTGACCCGTCCGCGCCCGGGGCACGCCGATCTCGCGGGCAGCCTCAAGTACGACCACGAGGACGTGCGCAACGTGCTCGAGAGGGCTTCTGCCCGCGAGACCACTGCGCGGGTGGCCGCGGGTGGCCTGGTGCGGCAGTTGCTCGAGCATTTCGGTGTGGCCGTGATGGGCTACTGCAGCGAAATAGGCGGGGTGACGGCTGACCACTCGGGCATGATACCCGAAAAGATATTCGCAGCAGCTGAGAATTCGCAGGTGCGCATGGCCGATGCCGACGCCGAAAAGCGAGTGATCGAACTGATAGATGACTGCCGTAAAGACGGCGACACCCTGGGTGGAGTCGTCGAGGTCTGCGTAACCGGCCTGCCGGTGGGGCTCGGCAGCTACGTGCACTGGGATCGTAAGACCGACTCGCGCCTGGCCGCCGCGCTGATGTCCATCCAGGCTACCAAGGGCGTTGAGTTCGGTGCCGGTTTTCACGCGTCGCGGGTACGCGGCTCGCAGGTGCACGACGAGATAGTGCTCACCGACGATGGCGTTGGCCGCGCGTCAAACAACTACGGTGGTGTCGAGGGCGGCATGACCTCGGGCGAGCCGCTTCTGCTCAGGGTTGCCTTCAAACCGATATCGACCCTCATGAAGCCGTTGCGTTCGGTGGATCTCGCAACCGGCAAGGAGTCGAGCGCGGCCGTGGAGCGCTCCGATGTCGTGGCGATACCTGCGGCCGCTGTCATCGCCGAGAACGTGGTCGCCTTCGAACTAGCCCGCCTGTTCCTCGAGAAGTTCGGCGGCGACTCGCTGCGAGAAATTGAACGCAACTACCAGGGCTATCTTGAGCAGGTTAAGGACAGTCTACCTTGACCCAGGTAATCTTCACCGGGTTCATGGCCAGCGGTAAATCAGCCGTCGGCAGGCGATTAGCCCGGCGTTTGGGGAGACCGTTTATTGACCTTGACCAGCAGATAGAGAAACGCGAAGGGCGCAGCATAGCCGCCATCTTCGACAGCGACGGAGAGGCCGCATTCAGGGAGATGGAGAGAGTAGCAGTGGATGCTCTCGCGGGTGAGCCCGAATCTGTGATAGCTACCGGCGGCGGCACCTTCGTGGACCCGGTCAACCGTGGTCGCCTGCGAGAACTGGGCGTGGTGGTGTACCTCGCGACCGGCCTGGAAACCATCATCGAACGGGTGTCGCGCAACGATAAGCGGCCGCTGGCTTCGGGCGAGGGTGCAGAGCAGAAGATTCGCGACCTGTGGCAACAACGACTACCGGTGTACGGCAAGGCCGACATCATGATCGAGACTGAAGGGCTCACGGTGGACCAGTCGGCTGCCCGGGTGCTGCGCATGGTCGCGCCCTGGCTCAAGGTAGAATCGCTCGCGAGAAAAAGGGCCGGTACCGGTGACGGCAGCGAGCCGGAGCGCGACGCAAAATGAACGAACCCTTACAGGTGACCGTGCAACTGGGCACTCGCTCCTACGACATACGCGTGGGCGAAGGGCTGCTGTTTTCCTGTGGCAGCGCTGTGGCTGGGTTGGAGAATATTTCGCGGGCGATACTGGTCACCAACCCAACCGTGGACGCGCTCTACGGCGACACTGTGCGCGAATCGTTGGAGGCCGCTCCGGGGATCGAGTCCCCGGTGGGGACAGTGGAGATAGCCGACGGTGAAGAGCACAAAACCCTGGCCACAGTGGAGGGCATTTACGACCGGGTGCTCAAGCTCGGGGGTGATCGAAACGCGGTCGTGATCGCGCTCGGCGGCGGGGTGGTCGGCGACGTGGCCGGTTTTGCGGCGGCCACGGTCCTGAGGGGACTGCGCGTTGTCATGTTGCCCACCACTCTATTGGCGCAGGTTGATTCGTCGGTCGGAGGCAAGACAGGGGTGAACCGGCCTCAGGGAAAAAACCTGGTGGGGGCGTTTCACCAGCCGTCGCTGGTGCTGGCCGACACGGCTTGCCTGTCCACGCTTTCGGGTCGCGAGTACAGCGCCGGGCTGGCCGAGGTGGTCAAGCATGGCGTTATAGCCGACGCCGAGTTGCTCGAGTTGCTTGAACAGAAAACCGACGCGGTCCTGGCCAGGGACCCGGCCGTGATGTCGTCGATAGTCGCGCGCAATTGCGCGATAAAGGCCGACGTGGTTTCGCGTGACGAGACCGAGAACGGCCTGCGGAGGATCCTTAATTTTGGCCACACGGTGGGGCACGCGCTGGAGCGGCTGACAGACTACAAGCGTTATGTTCACGGCGAGGCTGTATCGATAGGCATGGTAGCGGCGGCGCGGGTGTCGCTGCAGCAGGGGGCCTGTGATGCGGCCTTCGTTGAACGGCTTGAATCCCTGCTCGGCAGCCTGGGCCTGCCGACGTCTCTGCCCGCGGGCCTTGATCGCGAGGCGGTCGCGGGCGCGGTGGTGCATGACAAGAAAGCTTCTGGCGACGGCGTGGTGTTCATCCTGACTGAGGGCGCGGGCTCATGTCGACAGCAGCTGCTGGACCCCGCTGATATCGTGGCCGCCATGGGAGATAGCGTGGCGGGTGTTTGAAGGTATCGCCGGGCGGTGGCAGACAAGAGAGTGATGGCAGCGGCATCGAAAACCTCGAAGGGCAGAAAAAGGTCTGACCCCGGGACCGTGCTCGTAGTGCACGGCCCCAACCTGAACCTGCTGGGAAGTCGAGAACCCGAGCTCTACGGCAGTGCGACCCTCGCCGACATTGACAGCGCCCTTGGCGTGTTGGCCGGCGAGCTGGGCCTGGCGATAGAGTCGTTCCAGTCCAACAGCGAGGGAGAGCTCGTGACTGCCTTGCAGTCTGCCCGCGGGCGCGTGGCCGGCGTGCTCGTCAATGCGGCGGCTTACACCCACACCAGCGTCGCCATACGCGACGCCGTTCTGACACTGGAGTTGCCGGTGATCGAGGTGCACCTGTCCAACATCCACCGCCGCGAAGAGTTCAGGCACAAGTCCTTGCTGTCGGATGTCGTGGGCGGGGTTGTGCTGGGGTTCGGCATGGACAGTTACCTGCTGGCGCTTCGTGGCCTGGCGGGGATACTCGCGGACTGATTTCTCTTGGCACCTTCGCCGTCCACCTCGAAGCTGCGCGAACGGCTCGCTGAAGAACTTCGCGACCACGCCGAACTTCGCTGGCGAATACAGGGGCTGGGTCGTGGGGCGGCCGCCTGGGTCGCAGCCCGCCTGCTCGAACAGATCGAACGGCCCGCGCTTGTCATAACCGCTACGCCGGTTGCGGCCGAGAGCATGGTGGCCGACCTGGCCGCGTTGATTGGCGAGACCGGGCAGGCGGCTTTCCTTGAGCGCAGGGTACACCTGTTCGCGGCTCCCGAGGCGCCGCCGCTCGAAATGGTGTCTCCGTCCACCGAGGTCATGGCTGCACGCACGGCGGCATTGTACCAATTGGCGGCAATGAAGGCGCCGGTCGTCGTGGCTTCGGTCGAAGCACTGGCCTTGCGGTCGGCTCCGCTTGCGTCATTGCGCGACTCGACCCTGTACCTTTTACCGGGCGATGAACTCGAGCTCGAGCAGGCAAGGGTCACGCTTGACGGGCTTGGCTATCGCAGGACGGGCAGCGTTGAAGAAACCGGCGAATACGCGGTGCGCGGTGGCATAGTCGACCTCTGGCCGCCCGGCGGCGCTTACCCCTGCCGGCTTGAATTGTTCGGAGACGAAATAGAGTCGATGCGATTTTTTGATCCCGCCGACCAACGCTCTTTCAACGAGACCGAAGAGCTCGCCGTGCTCCCGGTGACTCCGTTTTCGTTGCAAAAGATGGCGTCGACCGAGGCCAGGGCGGCCGTGGCCGAGAGGGCCGAAGAGCTGCTGCTGCCGTCGGGCGAACGGCGCTTGCTCGACGACGCGATGAAGGCGGCGCGCCCCTTTCCGGGCTACGAGCTCATGCTGCCAGCCGCGTGCTCGCACACTGAGTGGATGGCTGGTGCGCTGCCGGCCGACGCGGTCACGGTGGTGCTCGACCCACCCTCGGTGGAGCAGGCGCTCGAGGAGCAGGTGGACAAACTGGCCGAGGCAGCCGAAGTCGCCCAGGCTGCGGGCGGGTTTTTTCCCGAACCCCACGCGCTTTACGCCGACCGTGGTGAGCTGCACGAGTTGCTCGCTCGCCGTCCCTTGCTCGAGCTGGACCTGTCCGAGACGCTGGAGTCTTCGGGTTCACCGGGCGATCGCAGCTGGAAATTGGAAAGCTCGGGCAACGCGATCATCACGAGCGCGCGTGCGCAGATGCGCGCCGGTGGCGCGAGGCAGGGGTTTGGACCGGTGGCCAGGGAACTGGTCGCGGCCCGTGCGTCGGGCTCGAGCGTGATCGTGACGGCCAGCGATCACGCCCAGGCCGGCAGGGTCGAGCACCTGCTTGAGCTCGAAGGCGTTGAGGGGGTAGCGCGTTTTGAAACCCTGGTAGAGGCGCTCGAGGGCGACCGCGAGCAGCTGAAGATAGTAGAAGCTCATCTCGAGTACGGCTTCCGTATGCCAGCCGACGGCCTCGTGCTGGTCACAGACGAAGAAATCTTCGGGCAGAAGCGTCAACATCGTCGCCACCGTCGCGTTTCGCCGGCGCGCGTCATGACCGCGCTTGCCCAGTTGGAGCCCGGCGGCTTCATGGTGCATGTGGACCACGGCATCGGCCTCTACCGGGGGCTGAAGCACATCACCGTGGCCGGCAGCGAGGGAGACTTTCTGCACCTGGAGTACGCCGGTGGCGACAGGCTCTACCTGCCGGTCGATCGTATAAACCTGGTCGAAAAGTTTTCTGGCGCCGGGACCTCGGAGCCCCAGCTCGATCGCCTTGGGTCTACTTCCTGGCAGCGTACCACCAAGCGCGCACGCGAGTCGGTCATGGTCATGGCCGCCGAACTGCTCGAGGTGGAAGCGTGGCGATCGGTGCACACGCGGCCGTGCTTCGTGGAACCAGGGGCTGACTTCGAGGAGTTCGAGGCGCGGTTTCCTTTCGAAGAAACCGAGGGCCAGGCCCAGGCCATACGTGACGTGGTCGACGACCTGCAACGCGAAGTGCCCATGGACCGCCTGGTTTGCGGCGACGTTGGTTTCGGCAAGACCGAGGTCGCCATGAGGGCCGCGTACCTGGTGGCCATGGGAGGCCGGCAGGTGGCGATACTGGTACCCACAACGGTGCTGGCACGGCAGCACTACGAAACCTTGCGCGAGCGTTTCAAGGACTACCCGTTACGCATAGGCATGGTGTCCCGGCTGGGCTCCAAGGCCGAGAACGCGCTAGTGCTCGAGCAGCTGGCCGCTGGCACCATGGACATGGTGGTGGGCACCCATCGCCTGCTTCAGAAAGACGTTAACTTTGCCCGGCTGGGCATGCTGGTGGTGGACGAAGAGCACCGCTTCGGGGTGACCGCCAAGGAAAAACTCAAGCGCCTGCGCAAAGAGGTCGATGTGCTTACGCTTTCGGCCACACCCATACCCAGGACGCTGCAGATGGCCATGGGGGGGGTGCGGAATCTCAGTCTTATCGAAACCGCTCCCGTCGATCGCCTGGCCGTGCGCACCTACGTCTCGCGCAAGGACGACGGGCTCATCCGGCAGGCCATCCTGAGGGAACTCGGCCGTGGCGGCCAGGTGTTCTACGTGCACAACCGCGTGAGTTCCATAGCCGCGGTGGCCAGGCGGCTGGAGGAGCTGGTGCCCGAGGCTCGCGTCGCGGTGGCTCACGGGCAGATGAACGAGCATGAACTCGAGCGCGTGATGGTCGACTTCGTGGCCGGTGACACCAACCTGTTGTTGTGCACCTCGATAATCGAATCGGGTCTCGACATCACCAACGCTAACACGATGCTGATCAACCGGGCCGATACCTTCGGCCTGTCGCAGCTCTACCAGTTGCGCGGCCGCGTGGGCCGCTCGCACCGGCGGGCATATGCGTACCTGATGATATCGGGTGAGAAGCCGGTGACCGAGGAAGCCGCGCGTAGGCTGGACGTGCTCAAGGAGCTCGACGAACTGGGTAGCGGCTTCAGGGTGGCGGCCCACGATATGGAGATACGCGGCGCGGGCAACCTGCTCGGGCGAGAGCAGTCGGGCCACATGATGGCCATCGGCTTTGACCTCTACATGCGCATGATGGAAGAGGCCGTGCAGGAGCTCAGGGGCCAGCAGGTCGGCCCGTCGGTTGAGCCTGAGATAGATCTTGGCGCAGATGCCTATCTGCCCGAGTCTTATATCGAGGATGTGGGCGAGCGCCTGCTGGTGTACAAGCGGCTTGCCAATGCCTCGGGCAGGCACGAGATAGAAGCGATGTCCGAGGAAATGGCCGATCGTTTCGGCCCCCTGCCCGATCCCGCCGACAACCTCCTGCGCGTGATGGCCCTTCGTCCGGCGCTCAAGAAGTTGGCGGTAGTGGGGCTGAAGGCCGGCGCAGGCGTGGTCACGGTGCGCTTGCACGAAGATTCGCCCGTGGACATTTCCTCCCTGGTGGCCATGGTTGCCGACGAGCCCCAGGCTTTCAGGCTCAAGCCGGACGGCTTGCTTTCGGCGAGGCTTCAAGGTGGCGGCTGGACAGAGACCGTGGACGAGATTGAGAAGTTGCTGGAAAAGCTGTTATCTCTGGTTGATGCTGATGTTCAGGCAACGGGTGACCAAGCAGGATCGCAGGATCCCGACGGCAGGCCTAACCCTGGCGGTGCTGGTGGCGATGGCAATAAGCATCGCCCTGCCGCCAACCTCGGCCGCGGCTGATACCGCGAGCGGCGCGTCGTCGGGCACGCGGTTGCTCAATGCGGTCGTGGCCAGCATCGACGGCCAGGCGGTGACCCTGCGCGACCTCGAAGAGTTTGAGCGCACGCGCGCCATGTTCATTCCTCCCAAGGCCCGCGACACTCGGCAGAAACGCCTCGATGCCCTCGTGCAGACACGCATGTACCGGCTCGAGTACGAATACGGCGGCATGGAGGCCTCGGATGCTGACGTCGAAAAGTACATAGCCAACGTACTCGAGCAGACCGACAGCAGCCGCGAGGACCTGGTGGCCACTCTCGAGGGCCTGGGCCTGGGCTGGGAAGACTACTTTGAACGCATGCGCGAAGAGGTGCTGCGCCTGGCCCTGATCAACCGCGAAGTGAGCTCTCGGGTGAGCGTGACCCCCGAGGAAATCGAACGCGCATGGGCGGCCGACTCTTCTTACGATCTGCCGGCGAGGGTGGAGATCGCGCAGATTTATCTTCCCCATCCCGTTGGTGACTACCTGGAGGACAAGCTCGAGGCGCGACGTGAACTGGCCGAGAGGCTGCACGCGGAGCTGGGGCGAGAGAGTTTTGCAGACGGGGCGCGACGGCATTCGGCCGGGCCCACGGCTGCCGACGGCGGTCATCTGGGCGTGTTCAGCCGGGGCTCGATGTCGAACGAATTCGAGGTTGTGATTTCTTCGCTGCGCGAGGGGCAGATCAGTCGTCCCTTTGAGGCCGCCGGCGGCCTCAACATGATCCACCTGGTCAAAGAGCATCCGCAGGGCCGGGTAGCCCTGGAAGATGTAAGTGAGGAGATCGAGATGGATCTATACAACGAGGCCATGGACAGTCGCTTTCAGCGCTTCACAGTCAAAGACCTGCCGCAACGCCACTACGTCCGCAAAATGCTCGGGGAAGTAGAGGAACTCGCCGCGCGGTGAAACCTGTCCTGGCTGTGAGCATGGGCGATCCGGCCGGTATAGGCCCGGAGGTCCTGCTGTCGGCTGCTGCCCGTCCCGGCGTGGCCAGAGCCTGTTCGCTCGTAGTGTACGGGGACACCGCCGTGCTGGCCGAGGCCAGGCGCGCACTGGGCATGTCGGCTTCCGCCGCGACCGCCATCACCCGGGTCGAGGAAGTGACAGCGCTGAGGCTTCGCGGGAAACTGCCTCGGCCTTCTGCCAGGACCGGCGAGGCGGCATTTCGTTACCTTGATGCCGCCGCGCGGGCAGTACAGTTCGGCCAACACGACGCCCTGGTGACCGCGCCCATAAACAAGCAGTGGCTCAATCGTGCGGGCCATCGCTACGACGGCCACACCGGTTACCTTTCGCAGCTCGCGGGTAAGCCGGCCACGATGATGCTCGTCGGTCGTCGGCTGCGCGTGGTGCTGGCCACGACCCACGTCGCTCTTTGCAAAGTTCCCGGGGACCTGGACGAGGGCGCGCTGGTGGACAAGGCCCTTACGAGCAGCGAACACCTGCGACGGTTTCATAGCCTTGACCGTCCGCGGATGGCGGTGGCAGCCCTCAACCCCCACGGGGGTGAAGGCGGGCTGTTCGGCGACGAGGAAAAAAGAGTTATCGCGCCCGCCGTGCGGCGCATGCGCAGGCGCGGGTTGGACGCTGTGGGCCCGCTGCCCGCCGATACCCTGTTTGCGCAGGCCGCGAAGGGAAACTACGATGTGGTGCTCTGCATGTACCACGATCAGGCTCTTATACCTTTGAAATTATTGGACTTTGGTCGGGCGGTGAACATAAGTATGGGTTTGCCCTTCCTGCGTACGTCCCCTGATCACGGTACGGCCTATGACCTTGCTGGCAGCGGCGAGGCCGACGCGGGGAGCATGGCCGGGGCCATGCTGATGGCTGCACGCATGCTGAAAAGCGCGCGCCGGAAAGGCTGACGATGATAAGCAGACGGAAGGTTGGAGTAGAGCGATGAAGATGAACCCGGAAATATTTCGCGAGTACGACATACGTGGGATAGCAGGTAAAGATTACGACGACGCTTTCGTCGAGGCGCTGGGCCGTGCTTACGGCACCTACCTGCAACGCAACGGTATCACGCGCGCCGCAGTGGGTCGGGACTGCCGACTGAGTGGCCCCACCTACCACCGCATCATGAAGTCGGCCCTGCGATCGACGGGGGTCGACGTGATCGACATAGGCGAGTGCCCCACCCCGTTGATGTACTTCACCGTTTTTCATCTCGATCTCATGGGCGGAATACAGGTCACCGGCAGCCACAACCCGGCTGACCACAACGGCTTTAAAATCTGCAAGGGCAAATGGACCATACACGGCGACGAGATCATGGAGCTCAGCCGCATCATAGAAAGCGGCGACATGATGCGTGGCGACGGGACCGAGGAGAGTTACCCCATCATTCCTGCGTACCAGGGATACCTCGAAGAGCAGTTCGGGCGCTGCGGTGAGGGTGTAAAGGTCGTAGTCGATTCCGGTAACGGGACTGCCGGGCCCGTGGCCCCGGCGGTGTACCGAGCGATGGGTTGCCAGGTCGTCGAACTTTTCAGCGAGCCGGACGGCTCGTTTCCCAATCATCACCCCGACCCCACAGTGGAAGAAAACGTGCGCGACCTCGTGGCCGCGGTCCTCGACGAAAAGGCCGATCTCGGAATAGCCTTTGATGGTGATTCGGACCGCATCGGCTTGGTTGACAGCGAGGGGCGCATCATCTGGGGCGACGAAATGCTGGTGGTATTCGCCCGCGACATACTCGAGGCCAATCCCGGCGCCACCGTGGTGTCCGAGGTCAAGTGCTCGCAGAGACTCTACGACGACATAGCCGACCGCGGCGGAAAGGGGATCATGTGGAAGGCGGGGCACTCGTTGCTCAAGGCCAAGATGCGCGAGACCGGCGCCCTGCTGGGCGGCGAAATGAGTGGCCACCTGTTTTTCGCGGACCGCTATTTCGGTTTCGACGATGCCATTTACGCCGGTGCCCGCATGATCGAGATCCTGGCGCGCAGCAGGGTGCCGCTGTCGGAGGCTCTGTCGGATCTTCCCCACGCGGTTTACACCCCCGAGATAAGGTTGGACTGCCCGGACGCCATCAAGTTTAAACTGGCCGATCGCGCGCGCGATCGTTTTCGCGAGAAGGGGTGCGACATCATCGACGTTGACGGGGTCAGGGTGCGTTTTGAAAACGGTTGGGGCCTGGTCAGGGCTTCCAATACCCAGCCCGTGCTCGTGCTTCGCTTCGAGGCTGACAATGAAGAAAACCTTTCGGCGTACCGCAGTTTCGTGGAGGATGAGCTCTCGGCCCTTCGCGCCGAGCTCGAGGATGCGTAGGCCGCCGGGTGGCAGACCAGATCATCATTCGTGGTGCGCGTGAGCACAATCTTCGCGACATAGACGTCACCATTCCGCGCAACAGCATGGTCGTGCTCACGGGCCTGTCAGGCTCGGGCAAGTCGTCGCTGGCCTTTGACACCATCTACGCCGAGGGCCAGCGCCGTTACGTTGAATCGTTGTCTGCTTACGCCAGGCAGTTCATGGACCAGGCCGAAAAGCCCGACGTCGATTCCATAGAGGGGTTGTCGCCGTCGGTAGCGATCGAGCAGAAAACCAGTGGCCGCAACCCGCGCTCCACGGTCGGCACGGTCACCGAGGTCTACGACTTCATGCGCTTGCTGTTTGCCAACGTGGGCCGCCCCTTCTGCTACGGCTGCGACCGGGAGATCTCGGCGCAGAGCGTCGGGCAGATCGTCGACAGGGTCATGGCGCTGCCTCCACGCACACGCATAGAGGTGCTCGCGCCCGTGGTCCGAGATCGCAAGGGAGAGTATCGCAAGGAACTGGCCGACCTCAGGCGCAGGGGCTTCGTGAGGGCGTGCATCGATGGCGAAATGGTCGAGCTCGATCCAGGTCTCAAGCTGGCCCGGCAGCAGCGACACACCATAGAAGTCGTCGTTGACCGCCTGATAGCCCGCAAGGGAATAGAGCAACGGCTTACCGATTCGGTGGAAGTGGCGCTACGGCTCGCGGACGGCAACCTCGTGGTTCGCAGCTCAAAAAAATCTGACGACAAGAGTGACACTCACGGTTTCAGTCAACGCCACGCTTGCTCGTACTGCGACCTGTCGTGGCCCGAGGTCGTGCCGAGGATGTTTTCTTTCAACAGTCCGCAGGGAGCGTGCCCGTCCTGCAACGGGCTGGGCCGAGCCACGCGCATTGATTATGCCAAGCTTATTGCCGATCCGACGGTGTCGCTTGAGAACGGGGCGTTACCCGCATGGAACAAGCGTCTGCTGAAGAAATACGCGTCGGCCATACGGAGCATAACCGCGCATTTCGGCTCCGAGGCTTCGACGCCCTTCGGGGAGTTGCCCGACGAGGCCCGCGAGATGCTGCTGACTGGGAGCGCGGGCATGGCCATACACTCAATAACAGCGGCCGGCAAGACCGGCGTGCGCCCCATGCGAAGCTTTCCGGGTATCGTGCCGATAATCGAGCGGCGTTACCGGGAATCTGAATCTGATTTTGTTCGCTCAGAACTCGAGCGTTACATGTCGGAAAACAGCTGCGAGGACTGCGGGGGGACCCGGCTGCGAATCGAGGCGCGGCACGTGCGCATCGGGGGCAAGGGCATTCACGAGGTCTGCGCGATGTCGATCTCCGACGCGCTGTCTTTTTTCTCGTCGCTGAAACTCACCGCCGCCGAACGACGCATAGCAAAAATGGTGCTGCGCGAGGTAGAGGAGCGGCTCGGATTCCTGGCCGACGTGGGGCTGGTATACCTGTCGCTGGACCGCGCGGCCGCCTCCTTGTCGGGGGGCGAGAGCCAGCGCATAAGGCTTGCAACGCAGATAGGTGCGGGCCTGTCGGGCGTGCTCTATGTGCTCGACGAGCCGTCGATAGGCCTGCACCCGCGCGACAACGGCAGGCTGCTCAAGAGCCTGCGCGGGCTCACGGAGGCGGGTAACAGCGTGATCGTAGTCGAGCACGACGCCGACACTATGGTAGCGGCTGACCACGTTATCGACATGGGCCCGGGAGCCGGCCGTCTCGGTGGGACGATAGTGGCCGAGGGGACCGCCGAGGAACTCAAGCAGGACGTCAGCTCACTTACGGGCGCTTACCTCGCCGGGCGCGAGGTTATAGCCATGCCGGATAGTCGCCGCCCGGGCAACGGAAAGAAACTCCGCTTGCTGGGCGCGTCGGCCAACAACCTCGACGAGGTCGACGTGGAGTTTCCGCTTGGCACCTTCACCTGCGTGACTGGCGTGTCGGGCTCGGGCAAGAGTTCGCTGGTCATTGATACCCTGTACGCCGAGCTAGCCCGCCGCCTGCACAAATACCAGGGCGAAGTGGGGGCAATGAAGAAACTGGAAGGGGTGGAGGCGATAGACAAGGTCATCGACATCGACCAGGCGCCGATCGGCCGAAGCCCTCGCTCAAACCCGTCGACTTATACCGGCCTGTTCTCCGACATTCGCACGCTATTTGCGGGGGTGCCCGAGGCACGCATGCGTGGCTACGAAATCGGCCGTTTTTCTTTCAACGTCAAGGGTGGCCGCTGCGAAACCTGTGCCGGCGATGGCCTGCGCAGGGTGGAGATGCATTTTCTGCCCGACGTGTTCGTCACCTGCGACGTGTGCTCGGGTAAACGCTACAACCGCGAGACGTTGCAGGTTCGTTACAAGGGTCGCACGGTGGCCAACGTGCTCGACATGACGGTGGCCGAAGCGCTGGATTTTTTTGAGGCTGTACCAGCGGCGAGGCGTAAGCTCGAGACACTCGCGGCGGTGGGCCTCGATTACGTGCATCTTGGCCAGCCGGCCAACACGCTCTCGGGTGGCGAGGCCCAGCGCATAAAGCTGGCAAAAGAGCTGGCGCGAACCGCTACCGGCAGCACTTTTTACATCCTCGACGAACCGACAACGGGCCTTCACTTTGCCGACGTGCGCAAGCTGCTCGAGGTGCTCAGCCGGCTCGTTGAAGCAGGCAACACTGTGGTAGTGATCGAGCACCACGTTGACGTGATCAAGACAGCAGATTACGTCATCGACATGGGCCCTGACGGCGGCGACGGTGGTGGGCGCGTGGTGGTGGCTGGCACCCCCGAACAGGTGGTAGCCTGTCCCGAATCGCACACCGGTAAGTGTCTCGCGCAGGCCGGTGTGGGCTGAAACTTTGCTCGCCTGTGGCGCCTTGACTGGCAATAATGCCTTGAATAACCGGCACTTGTGCGTAACATATACATGATAAGCGGGCCGCGACCCGTGACACTATGACCACCCGAAGCGACAGGACTGTCTACCTGGACAACCAGGCCACCACGCAGGTAGATCCGCGCGTGCTCGAAGAAATGCTGCCGGCCCTCGGCGGGGTCTACGGCAACCCGGCCAGTCGCAGTCACCGCCTGGGCTGGGAGGCCGACGCGCTGGTTGAAACCGCCCGGGAGAGGGTGGCTGATCTTATTGGCGCCCAGCCGGGCGAGATATTGTTTACCAGCGGCGCCACCGAGTCCGACAACCTCGCCATAAAAGGCGCCCTGCCCTTTCTGCGTGAGCGTGGTTGCCACGTGATCACCGTGGCGACCGAACACAGGGCCGTGCTCGACCCCTGCCGCCAACTCCAGGACGAAGGGCTCCTGGAGCTTACGACGCTGGGCGTGGACGAGCAGGGCATGGTCAGCGTGGATGAGCTGCGAGCGGCGCTGCGCGACGACACCGTGCTGGTATCGGTGATGCAGGCCAACAACGAGATCGGTGTAGTGCAGCCGATCGCCGAGCTGGCGGCCGCCGCTCACGAAAAGGGCGCGCTGTTTCACTGCGACGCCGCGCAATCGGTGGGCAGGATGGCCGTTGACGTGGCCCGGCTGGGCGCCGACATGGTCTCTGTTTCTGCGCACAAGTTATATGGTCCCAAGGGCGTGGGCGCATTGTACCTGCGCAGAAGTGGCCGCCGGGTTCGCCTGCAGGCCCAGCTCCTGGGAGGCGGCCACGAACGCGGACTGCGCTCGGGTACCCTCAACGTGCCGGGCATAGTGGGGCTGGGCATGGCCTGCCGCCTGGCCGGTGAAGAATGGAAGGGCGAAGCCCAACGCGTACTGGGGCTCAGGCAGCGCCTGGCCTCGCGGCTGTTCGCCGGCCTGGACCAGGTGCAGCTCAACGGCCATCCGGAGCATCGACTGCCCGGCAATCTCAACCTGAGTTTTGCCTGTGTGGAGGGCGAATCGCTTATGATGGGCCTGCCCGACGTCGCGGTTTCATCGGGCTCGGCCTGCAGCTCGGCCAGCATGGAGCCCTCGTACGTCCTGCGCGCGCTCGGTCGCAGCAGCGAGCAGGCGCACTCGTCTATTCGTTTTGGCGTTGGCCGTTTCAATGACGAATCGGACATAGATTTTGCGGCTGATCGAGTGATAGCCGAGGTTGAACGACTGCGTAAGCTGTCGCCGCTGTATCGGCGCGAAGAACAGGAGGTTGCAAGCGGATGAACATAAGCGACAAGGCTGCTGAAAGGATAATCGGCCTGGTTGAAGAACCTGGGCCTGCCGACGGTCTGAGGATCCGGGTTACCGGTGGTGGATGTTCGGGCTTGCAGTACCGGATAAAGCTCGACGAAGAGAAGAAGGGCGACAAGGTGTTCGAAAACGGCAGTGCAAAATTATACATTGACCGCCGCAGCTTCCTGTACGTGAATGGCAGCACCGTTGATTTCAGCGATGATCTCGTAAATGCCGGTTTTAAGGTAGAAAATCCGAACGTTAAGAGCACCTGCGGCTGCGGCGAGTCCTTCGTAGTCTGACATCTGCGGCTACAGCCGTTTGCGAATCACGCACAAGCGGCGTGAGATAATTGCAATCTTGGGCGGGCTTGTGTCATGCTCAATGTGTTGTAGCCCGGTTGAGCCGGGCTAGCAGGAAGTGGTGGAGCCGCCCCTTGGGGTGGGTCGCATCGGTGGAGTGGAAAAGAGAAGCGGACCCTAGGTGGTGCCGTTTTCTCGTGAGTGGCTGGGAGGTGTGCGATGGTGGAAGCGGAACGTACTCGTTACGAGGCTGAGGAGCGTCTTAACGATCTTTTTGAACCCGATGTCCTGTTGCCGGGGCAGTATTTTGCGGCGCTGAAGCGAAAGAGTTTTCGTTGCGGCGAGCATAGGCTGGTGGTGGCAATACTGCAGGACGGCGTCGAGTGTTTTCAGAAACACATCCACGCTCGTGATACCAAGCGGCGGCAGCTTTTTGTTGACGCCGAGGCTTGGGTATCCGACGTCGACAACTGGGATACTTTTTCGTTCAACAACGTAGCGTCGATGCTGGGTATCAATCCGGTGTATGTGCGCGAGGGCATGCTGGCGTGGCGCGACGCCGAACGCACCCGGAAGCGGACCCGTATCCTGGCCGAGTCGATGCAGGAGATGACGTTGGCCCGACTCTCCTCGGCGGCGGAGCCCGAGTACGCGCCGATGCAGGCCACAGCCTGAATCGGCTCCACGGGTGTTGGCCTTTTGAGGCAGGGGGCCCGGGATGCCTTATACCACCCGTATAGATTGTCCTGACTGTGGGCGGCCGCTTATCCGCAAGGGAGGCGGCCGCTGCTCTGCTTGCGGGGCATCGATAAGCGCCCACGTTGCGCGCGCGCGTCTGCGCGAAAAGCGCATAGAACAGGTCACCGCCGCTATTGCTACCGTCCTGGTCCTGGCCCTGTTCCTGTGGGCCGGTGGTGCCGGCCTCCTTGAAGGCATACTGGTTTACGCCGTGGGGGGGCTCGCGGTGTGGTGGTGGGCCAAGGGTACCTTCTGGAGTCGACGGCTGCCGGCCGATGACGAGGCCGATGACGAGGGCGACTGACCGTTCTCAGTCCTGTTGGCTGGGGTCCAGCTGCAGGTAGTCACCCAGCCAGGCGACTGCAATATAGAACGGGCCCGTGTCGAGCAGCGCTATCGTGAACTTAAAAACGTAGGCCGAGCTTATGAATACAAGCAGCTGGGCGGCCACGGGGCGCGCAGGGTCTATCGGCAGGGCGCCGGCCCAGTAGTGGGTGATCGTAATCACGGCCACGCTGTCCACCAGCTGGCTCACCATGGTCGAACCGTTATTTCTCAACCACAGGTGGCGCCCGTTGGTGAGCCGTTTCCAGAAATGAAACAGCTGCACGTCTATCAACTGGGCGGCCAGGTAGGCCACCATCGATGCCGTGACGGCGCCGAAGGCGAGTTCGCGCAGCCCGAAAAACACTTTGCTGGCGTCGCCCTCCCCCGCCCCGGGCAGCACGCCACCGAGCCAGAGGATGAACACGACCCAGGCGTTGAGTCCCAGGCCGGTCATGACCACGGCGTTGGTGCGACGCTTGCCGTAGAACTCCGACAACAGGTCGGTACATAGGAAGGTCAGCGGGTAGGGCAGCACGCCGACGGCCAGGATCATGGGTACGGTTATATTTACGAACGGCAGCGTGAAGGACAGGTCAATGAAGCGGGTGATGCCGAGTAGGTTGAGCATCGTCAGGGTGCCGAGAAAAAAACCCGACAACACGAGAAAAACGTTTTCCCTGCGCCTGCTTATCGTTGTCGTCAGCTGGGAGGCCGTCGGATCCTTGGAGCTTGGGAACATAGCTTGCATCTGTAGCCGCGAGCAGCCCACCTGGCAAGCCGGGCGTTGACCGGGTGGTGGGGCTGAAGTAAACGAAACTGCGGAGGAACACTGGTGAAAGTAATAATCGGAACGGGTAAAGCTGGAGAATTGAAGGATGACCTTCTGGTCATTCCTGTATCGCTTGGTTCAGAAACGGCCGGTGCGGTGCGTGAACTGTCGGCCGAGGGCAAGCGCGCTGTTGCGCGACGGGTGAAGATGACGGCCTACAAGGGCTCGTCGGGGGCCAGGCTGCTCGTGCAGTTGGCCGACCGCGACGTGCTGCTGGTGGGTATCGGCGGTGCCGACGACAGTGACCTCGAATACCTGCGGCGTGCTGCGGCGCGTGGCCGCGCGGTGGCGGGCGAGGTACGGGCAAAGAGGGTCGCCATCTGTCTTTCGGGTGCCGTGCGTCCCGAGCGCGTCAAGGCGGCCATAGAGGGCTTCACGCTGGCGGGTTACCGCTTTGATCGCTACCGTTCGGGCGACAAGAGCAGCTACGCGGGTCCCTCGAGGCTCACCGTTAACGGCACGCGGCTGAAGCGCGACGCGGCCAGCCGCAAAGCCGTAAGCGAGGCTGGCGTCGCGTGCGAATCGGTGGCCCTGGTGCGCGATCTCGTAAACGAGATGTCGAGCGTCAAGACGCCCTCGTACCTTGTAAAGACCGCGCGCTCGATCACCCGCGGCACGGGGATACGTTGCGAGGTCTGGCAGGGTAAGCGCCTGCAGGACGAGGGCATGAACGGCATCATTGCGGTGTCGGCCGGCAGCGCCGAGCCTGGCGCGTTCCTGCGCATGACTTACAAGCCCAGTGGAAAGCCGCGCGCGTGCGTGGCCATCGTCGGCAAGGGTGTGACCTTCGATTCAGGTGGCCTTTCGCTCAAGCCGGCCAAGTCGATGGAGTGGATGAAGCAGGACATGTCGGGCGCAGCGGTAGTGCTGGGCGTCATGAAGGCCTTGCCCGCGCTGGCCCCGCAGGTTGAGGTTCGCGGTTACATAGCGGCCGCCGAGAACATGCCCGGGCAGGGGGCCCAGAAGCCGGGCGACATCATCACCTACCGAAACGGCAAGACTGCCGAGGTACTCAATACCGACGCCGAGGGCAGGCTGGTGCTGGCCGACGCGCTCTGCGTGGCCTCCGAAGATAAGCCCGACTGCATAATCGACCTGGCCACTCTCACCGGCGCGTGCATGGTGGCGCTGGGCAGCAGCGTGGCCGGTGTCATGGGCAACGACCAGGCACTGGTGGACGAACTTATCGCGCATGGCAACCAGACCGGCGAGCGCATGTGGCAGCTGCCCTTGGTTGAGGACTACCGATCCGACATCAAGTCGAGCGTGGCTGACATCAAGAACATCGGCGCGGGCTACGGCGGCACGATAACCGCGGCCATGTTCCTCGAGGCTTTCGTAGATGACGTGTCCTGGGCTCACATCGACATAGCCGGACCCGCCTTCGCCGAGAAGCCGGCGCCCTACGCGCCGCGGGGTGGCACTGGCTTCGGCGTTCGCGCGCTGCTGTCCTACCTGGCGAAGATCTAGCTGCGAGCCGCGACGGGGGCGCTTAGTCGAGCAGGCCGCGGAGCAGCTCGAGCGCCTGCTCGCGTGTTTCCAGCTGGCCTTCGAGTTGGGCGTCTTCGACGGTGGCCAGCAGTTCTTTGAAACGTGGGCCGGGCTTCATACCCATCTCCACGAGATCGTGGCCCGTGACCAACGGTGCTGGCTTGATGACTTCTTCGGGCAGGTCGCGCAGCGAGTCGCTGCAGAACTGGTAATCGCCCAGGTCTGAGCTCGAAGACGTGCTGTCCATGCGCACCAGTTCGAGTAGTTCTTCTATTCCGTCCTGGCCGAGGAAGCGCTTCAACGTGGACTGCTTCATGTCCCTGGCGCTGCAGTGGCGCAGGTGCTGATCGACGAGAAACGATACCCTCTCGATGGTGGCGTTACTCATGCGCAGACGGCGGCATATGGATTCGGCCATGCGGCTGCCGTCGCGGGTGTGGCCGTGGAAGGTGTGTCGTCCGTCCCTGATCACGTGGCAGGGCGGTTTGGCGACGTCGTGCAGCAGGAGGCCGAGCGCGAGCGTTGCCGTGCAGCCGGCCTCAAGCTGCTCTATGCAGGCCAGCGTGTGTACGTAGACGTCGCCCTCGGGATGGAAGTCGCTGTCCTGCTCGACGCCTTTCATCGCCGTGATTTCGGGTAGCACGATCTCGAGAAGCCCGGCCTCGTCCATGAGTTCGAAACCGCGCCTGGCCGATCCTTCTGTAAGTACGCGCACGAGTTCATCGGCTATGCGTTCGGCCGAAACCAGTTCGAGCGTATCGGCGTGATCGCGCGCGGCCTGCATGGTGGCGGGGTCGATTTCGAAACCCAGGCGTGCCGCGAAACGCACGGCTCGCAACATGCGCAGCCTGTCTTCCGAAAAACGTTTGACCGGGTCGCCGACCGCCCTGACCAGGCCGGCCTCGAGGTCACGCTTGCCGTTGTTGTAATCGATGATTTCATCGGTGAGCGGGTCTTCGAACATCGAGTTGATGGTGAAGTCACGGCGATCGGAGTCGGCGTGGGCGTCGGCGAAGGTAACCGTTTCGGGGTGACGGCCGTCCAGGTAATCGCCATCGCTGCGGAAGGTGGCTACCTCGAAGGAGTAGCCCCGGTAGTTCACGACCAGGATTCCGAAACGCCGGCCAACGGCAATGGTGCGATCGAAGATGGACTCCACCTGCTCGGGCCGGGCCGAGGTGGCAATGTCGTAGTCTCCCGGCTCGAGGTTGAGAAGAACGTCGCGGACGCAGCCCCCGGCAAAAAGGGCCACGTGGCCGGCGTCGACCAGCTTCTGGACCAGCTCAGTGGCTGTGGCGCGCAGCGACATGCGTGGATGCTTTCACGCGGCGCCGTCCAAGGTCAAGCGAGGGCAGGCCGCCCTCCCCTCCGGTCCGTTTGTCTGGCGGGTGGGAAAGGGGCAGATTACCGGCCGTGGCTGCGCGTTCAGACAAACTCGCCGATCTTCCCTCTGTGGACAGCGTTCTCGCGGGCTCGCGTGGGAGGTCGCTGCTCGAGCGCTGGTCGCGCACGGCACTGGTCGAGGCTACCCGGAAGGTCATCGAAGCCTTGCGGCGCGTCCTGCTGGCGCAGGAAGAGCTGGCCGACGAGGAGCTCAGTGCCGACGCTGTTGGCCTGGCCGCGGCCGCGCTGCTCGAGTCGGGCGAGCGGGCCGCGCCCGCCGAGATGGTAAACGCCACCGGGGTTATCCTTCACACCAACCTCGGGCGCGCTCTGCTCGCGGACGAGGCTGCCGAGGCAGCGATGCGGGCCGCCACCGCGCCCTGCGCCCTGGAGTACGATATAGACAGCGCCGGCCGCGGTGACCGGGATTCGATCGTCGAGCAGCACCTGGTCGCGCTCACCGGTGCCGAGGCCGCGACGGTGGTCAACAACAACGCCGCCGCTGTCCTGCTCACCCTGGCTTCGCTGGCCGAGGGCCGCGAGGTACTCGTGTCGCGCGGCGAACTGGTAGAGATTGGTGGCTCGTTTCGCATCCCCGATGTCATGGTCGCCAGCGGCGCGGTGATGCGAGAAGTGGGCACCACCAACCGTACCCACCTGGCCGATTACGAACAGGCCCTTGGCGTTAATTCGGCCATGCTGCTCAAGGTGCACCCGAGCAATTACCGCGTGGAGGGTTTTACCTCGGCCGTGTCCATAGCCGAGCTGGCCGGGCTGGCGTCGGAGAGGCCTGGCCTGCACGTGGTCGAGGATCTCGGTTCGGGTGCTCTGCTCGACCTGTCGCGCTGGGGATTGCCCGGCGAACCGCTCGTGGCCGACAGGCTGCGCGCGGGCGCCGACCTGGTGACCTTCAGTGGCGACAAGCTGCTGGGCGGCCCGCAGTGTGGCATCGTGGTCGGCCGTCGAGATCTCGTCGAGCAACTGCGTCGCAGTCCGCTCAAGCGCGCGCTACGCTGCGACAAGATGACCCTGGCCGCTCTCGACGCGACACTGAGGATTTATCGCTTCAAGCCCCAGCCCGAAAAACTCGTGCCAACACTGGATTTTCTTTCGCGGGACGTTCAACTGCTCGATGAACTCGGGGCAAGGGCCACCGAGCTCGTGGCGGGCTGGCTGGGTGAGGATTACAGCGTGGAGTTACAACCTTCGCGCGCGCGCGTGGGCAGCGGTGCGCAACCGGGCGTAGACATAGAGTCGAGGGCCGTGGCCGTCACTTCGCCTTCCGAAAGCGCCGACAGCATTGCCCGCAGGTTCAGGGAGCTTCCGCGACCGGTCATCGGGCGCATAGAAGGCGACGTGTTTCTGCTCGACCTCGCGGCGGTCAAAGACGCCGAGTCTCTCGTTGGAGAAGGCTCCCGGGCAGGTGGCAACCGGCGGTCAACAGGCGGCAAGTGAAAGCGATCGTAGGCACTGCCGGGCACATTGACCACGGTAAGTCGGCGCTGGTCAAGGCGCTCACGGGGGTCGAAACCGACCGCCTTCCCGAGGAACAACAGCGGGGCATCTCGATAGAGCTGGGCTTTGCCTGGATGGAACACCCATCGGGAGGACGCGTCGGGCTGGTCGACGTGCCGGGACACGAACGCTTCATCAGGCAGATGCTTGCCGGCGCCCAGGGTTTTGACCTCGTGCTCATGACAGTGGCGGCCGATGACGGTGTGATGCCGCAGACCGAGGAACACTTTGACATCGTCCACCTGCTCGGAGCCCGGGCGATGATTTTCGTTATTACCAAGTGCGATCTCGCCGACGCCGCTCGCATTGCCGACGTGCGCGAAGAGATACAGATACTCGCCGCCGATACGCCGTTTGAAAACTCGGTCGTACAAGAGGTGAGCGCGCGCAGCGGAGCGGGCATCGAAGAGCTACGTGCCGTCTTGTTTACCGGCCTCGAACAGCTCGAACGTCCCGACCGACCGGGGGTGTTCCGCATGCCTATCGACAGGTCCTTTGTTCTCAAGGGGCACGGCACGGTCGTTACCGGTACGGCGGCGGGTGGCTCGCTCGCGCCGGGTGACGAAATAGTAGTATTGCCGGGGAGGGCCGGGGGCCGGGTGCGCGAGATACAGGTGCACGGAGAAAAAGTAGACCGGGTCTGGGCCGGACAGCGCGTTGCTTTGAACCTGTCGGGTGTAGACCGTTCGCAGGCCGGGCGTGGCGACACCGTGGCGACACCTGGCGTGGAGATAGAGACCGATCGCTTCGACGCCCTGGTCGAACTGCGCCCCTCGGCTCGCAACCCGGTGGCGTCGCACGAACGCGTGAGGATCTACGTGGGCACCGATGAGCTGGCCGGGCGCGTGCTCTGGCTCGACGGTGTCGAATCGCTCGAGCCACGCGGCAGGGCATGGGCGCAGCTCGTGCTTTCGCGGCCGGCCATTGTGCTGGCCGGCGATCGCTTCGTGATCCGCGATCAGACGGCGGCCCGCACCCTGGGTGGTGGCAGCGTGGTGTTGCCGCGAGCGCCCCGGCATCGCCCCCGCGAGAGCGGGGTCGGGCAGAGGCTGTATACCATGATGAATGGCTCGCCGCTGGAACGCGCGCTCGCCTATCTCGATGCTGTTTCTTCGCTGGGGGCTTCGCCCGCGGAGCTGGCGATTTTTCTCGGCGTAGAGCCGACGGAACTCGTTGCCATGACGGGCGAGTCGTTGGTCATGCTCCCCGACAGTAAGAAGGCCCAGCTGGTGGTCAGCACGGCCGGCCTGGAGGCTTTTCGCGATGGCCTGGTTGAGAGCGTTGGCGGCTGGTTGTCCGACAACAAGGACGCGGGTGGGCTGGAGTTGGAGCAGCTCCGGCGGGAGAGCGGTGGCGGGGTCGGCGGGGACACCCTGGACGCAAAGATTTTTCGCGTGATTGTCGACGAGATGGTCGCCGGCGGAATACTCGAGCGGGCCGGTAGCCGCGTGCTCTTGCCCGGTCACCGGGCCGAACTCGACGAGGGCGACCAGGCGCTGGCCGACCGCTTGTGTGGCCTGCTGGCCGAGGCGGGCTGCACGCCCCCGTTTGCGGGTGACCTGGCCGACAGCCTGGGCACCGAGCGCCGGCGCCTGGCCGGCATCGCCAGGGTGCTCGAGGAGCGCGGCCTCGTGGTGCGCGTAAGCCCTGATTTTATAGTAGATGCGGCGGTGGCGACCGGGCTCGAACAGCAGCTGAAAGACTTCCTCGCCGACAACGAGAAGATCACGGCGGCGGGTTTTCGCGACCTCATCGGCGCGTCGCGAAAATACTCTATTCCGTTGCTTGACTACTTCGACCATTCTGGTGTTACAATCCGTTCGGGTGACTACCGGCTGCTGCGCGAACAGTGAAGGCATAGCGGCGGCTACGGTTGGGCGAGGAGAGTTCTTCATGGCAAAGAAAGCGAAGACTGCCAGGGGTCGCGAGACAGTGAGGCTCACCGAGAAAGCGCGGGCCGGTGGTTGAGCTTCCAAGCTGGGTCCGTCGGACCTGGGCCGGATACTGGGTGGCCTACCGGGCAACGATGATCCTCGCCTGCTGGCGGGTATGACCGACAGCGAAGACGCGGGGGTCTACCGGCTGCGCTCGGACCTGGCGTTGGTGACGACCGTGGATTTTTTTACTCCCATGGTCGACGACCCCTACACCTTTGGCCAGGTGGCGGCCGCCAACGCCATGAGCGACGTCTACGCCATGGGTGGTCGGGTCGTAACGGCTCTCAACATAGTTACCTTCCCGCTCGGCGAGATGGGTAGCGAGGTGCTGACAGCCGTACTGGCGGGCGGAGATGAGAGAGTGCGCGCTGGAGGCGGCGTGGTCGTCGGTGGCCACACAGTGGAAGACAGCGATCTCAAGTACGGCATGGCGGTGAGTGGGCTTGTCCACCCCGATCGTATCGTGCGCAACGGTGGCGCGAAGGCTGGAGACCTGGTGGTCCTGACCAAGGCGCTGGGCACCGGTATCGTCTCGACTGGCATCAAGCAGCGCAAGACCACGCAGGCCGAAGAAGAAGCGGTCTCTAAATCAATGGTGGAGCTCAACGACATCGCCGCTTCGCTGATGCTGCGTTACCGGGTGCACGCGTGTACTGACGTCACCGGGTTTGGGCTGGCTGGACACGCTGCCGAAATGGTGGCTGCCTCGAGCGGCGTCAAGATAGTATTCGATTCGACTGCATTACCGCTGCTTCCGGGCACTGCGCGCCTGGCCGAGGCTGGCTTCACCACCGGCGGTGCCCGTCGCAACCGCGAGTTCCTGGGGGGTCGCCTGTCGCTGGGGCGCGACGCGGAACCGGCGACCGTAGAAGCCCTGCTTGACCCCCAGACCTCGGGAGGCCTGCTCATGGCGTTCGGACCCGACGATGCCCACCAACTGGTGGAAGCCCTGCACGACCGCGGTCTCAGGCCCGCCATCGTCGGCGAGGTGCAGGCGGCCGGTCCGCGCACACGCAACAGGGTGACACTGAAGTAACGTCATTTCAGTGTCGGACCTGGCCCCGCGGCCGTGTATACTATTTGCTGCTCCTGCATGTATTCAAGAGACAGGGGCAGAGGAGACAATAATGTTTATTGCTACAGCTGGTAACGGTTCGGGTTTCAGGAGTTCGCGCGGGCAAGCGCTTGCGGCAATTATGGCAGCTGTTTTTGTGATCGCTGGCTGTGGCGGTGGTGAAGAGGCCTCCAACAAGGGACAGGCTGAGCCCTCGGCGATGGCGGAGCAGGCAGACAGCGCGGCACTCGCCACTTACAACGGCAAGTCGTTCAGCGAATCGGACTTTGAAGCGCTGCTCGACAAGCTCAACACCAAAGCCCGCATGTCGCTCAACACCTTGGACAAGAAGGTCCAGTATCTTGAGAATCACCTGGTGTCGGAAATAGTATTCGACGAGGGCCAGGCCCGCGGCTACGACCAGGACCCGGCCATACGGCAGCAGGTAGGAGATCTCGAGCGCAGGCTGGTCGTGCAGAAAATGATGCGCGAGAGCCAGGCGGCCACGGTCACCGAGGACGAAGTGCGCCAGTACTTTGTCGACCATAAGGCCGAGTTTGCCACCAACCGGGTGCGCGTGAGCCACATACTGGTGGCCGAAGAAGAACTCGCCGATGAAATACTGGCCAGTATTGAAGCTGACGGCGACGCGTTTGCCGAACTGGCAGCCGAGCACTCCACCGACCGGTCAAACGCCAAGCGTGGCGGTGACCTCGGGTTTTTCGGCAGGGGCCGTATGGTGCCGGAGTTCGAGGAGGCCGCGTTCGGACTCGGAGAGGACGGGCAGCTCGTGGGCCCGGTGAAGACACGCTTCGGTTACCACATCATACGCCGCACCGGTTATGAAGACGGCGCGCAGAAATCATTTGATGACGTCAAGACGCAGATACGGGTTCGCCTGGTTAACCTGAAGCGGCGCGCTGCGACCGACGATTTCATAGCCGCGATCAAGGAAAAGTCGGGGCTCAGCATTAACGCCGACATCCTTGCCGGCGACGAGGGCGATGACCTGGAGTCGGGCGAGGCTTCGCAGATCGAAGAGTAACGCTTCGTCGTCCGGGCGCTCCGGGCAGCGCGGTAGCTCTTGCCGGACAGCTAGAGAGCGGCGTGGTAGACGGTAATCAGCCCGTCGTGGTCGACTGCACGGATGTTGTAATTGCGGACGCCCTTGTCGGGATTCCACATCAGCTTGAGGCTGATGTCTTTCATCGGTGTCGTAGACTCTGAAGCTTCGACGTAGTCTACCTGGTCGCCGTCGAGCGTGGCGATTACCAGGCTGAGGCCAGAGTCGTCGGTAGCCCGGGCCAGCACGCGGTAGTCACCGCTGTCGTCAGCTTTGCGGGCAATTTCCAGTTTGACCGTTGGCGCCTGCCTCCAGCGACTGGTGGCGGTGTCTGTAGACAGCGGCACCTCGGTTTCCATGAAGACCTCGAAATCCGCGTCGCTTACGACTACCGTGGCCGTGGGTATATCAACTGTTTCGATTACGCGACGAAGGCCGAGCCTGATTTCTCTTTTCTCGCCGGGGGCCAGTGGGTCCAGCGGGTGCATGATGTCCAGCGGCTCGAAGTCTTCGCCCAGCGGGTTCTTGACGAAGACACGGAGTTTACCCGTGGCGCCCTGTCCGCGGTTCTCGATTTCGACCACTATGTCGGTACGCGACTCTTCGTCGGGCTGCACTACCCTGGTCCGCCAGGCAAGGGACGGGCGGCTGGTGGATTCCACGGCCAGGTAGGCAGGCCCCGCCTTGCTCAGCAGGCCGTCGTCGTCAAAGTATCTCAGCTCAACCTGGCGGCGGCTGGTGCGCAGCGAAATCGGGAGCTTGGTTTTGAAGCTCGCGCTGCGACTCTCGCCGGGCTCGATGTGGCCAAAAAGAAACCCCCAGGCGCCGAGCCCGGTGGCGGCCGAGTCGCTGACGGCCCTGAGTCTGAACAGCGGCGCATCGCCGCGGTTGGTCACGGTCACGGTGACGGTATTTTCTTCGCCGGGGTTGAGCTTGCCACCGCTGGTTGCAACCTCGGTCTCGAGCACGGCCTCGCCGGCCGGCCGGCTGCCTCGGCTCCAGTCGATTCCCTGTCGGCCGAGAAACTGCTCTACTTCTATATCGGCCTGCCTGCCCTTGAGGTCGAGAAAGTGACGAGCAGAAGCGATCATTTCCGAGCCCGACCTTGAGCCGTAGCCCCTGAGAATAGCCACCGCCAGCTCGCGGGCGGGGTCGGGGCGGTCCACTTTTTCGTTCTCGTGATCGGGGTTATCCAGTTCTTCGTCGGTCACCGTCCGGGCTATCGATATAACCGCCGCGGGCTTTCTCACCGGCGCGGCAGACCAGGTTGGCGTACGCAGCCAGAATGGGAGGTCGTCGAGGTCGCGGTAGCCGCGCAGCAGGGTACCCTTGTCGTGCAGCTCGATTTCTCTCAGCTCGACGTCGGGAACCAACCCGCCACCGGGTATGGGCAGCTTGTTGGGAAGAAAGCGGCCCACCGTGAGTTTGATGGCCGCGCCTTCGTTCATTCGGTAAGTTTTCTGGACGGTTCCTTTTCCGTAAGACCTTTCGCCCACGACAATGGCCCTGTCGTTGTTTCGCAGGGCGGCCGCCAGTAGTTCGGACCCCGAAGCGGTACGCGGCGAGGTGAGGAAGGCGACCGGCATGTCTAGCAAGGGAGCGTCTTCGCCGGCGGCGATCTCGGCGCGAAGTCCCGAGACCGGTTTACCTTTTCGGCCGGCGGTAGTTATGAGCATTCCTTCCTCGAGAAAGAGGTCTCCTATAGAGGACGCGCCCAGCATGCTCCCGCCCGAGTTTCTACGCAGGTCAATTACCAGGCCGCGCAAGCCGGGATTGGCCTCGACCACCGAGAGTACCTCGTCACGAAAATCGTTGGGCGTAGACTGGCTGAAGTGGCTTATTTCGGCGTAGAGCACGTCGTTGGGAAGCAACTCTACGGTTACAGACGGGATCGTCACCATGCCCCTGGTCACGGTCTCAACATGCGTTTTGTCTGAGCCTTCGCTGCGCACCGCCAGGGCAATCTTCGTGCCCACCGGGCCTCGAATGCGGGCCACCGCGTCGGTCACGGTTATGTTGGCGGCCGACATCGGGCCTATGCGTTGCACGACGTCGCCGTCGCGCAGGCCGGCCTTGTAGGCAGGCGAGTCCTCGTACACCTTGATCAGCGTCAGCTCGTCTTCGCGTATGCCGACCCGGGCGCCGATGCCGGCGAGCTTTCCTCTGAACTGGATGGTGTGCTCGGTGTGTTTCTTGGCATTGAAAAGTGTCGAGTAGGGATCGAGTCCGTAGAGCACCCCCGACAGCAACACGTTTTCAAGCGACTCGAGTCCTTCGGGCAGTTCTTTTACGCAGCGTTCGGTCAGCACCGCGACCTTGGCGAGTGGCTCGGCGAGAGCCGACAGGTCCGGTCCCGGCGGGGCTTCCACGCGCAGCGTGCAGCTCCCCACTCGCAAGGTGTAAGACTGATCGTCCTCGGTGTCAGACGTCAGTTCGGGGACCCTGTTTTCGAGGTATTGCAGCGAGTCGCCGAGCAGCTTTTCGTTGTCGAGTTCGGCGTCAAAGAGGTAGTAGCGCTGTATGAGGTTGAGTCCGTAGTCGAGGGTGGAGGAGGCAAACGACAGCGTCTGGTGAAGCGCCAGGCCGCAGGCGAGCACGACAACGGCCGCCGCCACTACCGCCAGCCTGCGTGGCTTGCGGTGCCGGGGAAGGGTGGTTTGTTTCTGGTCCAATTGTGCCGATTTTAACAATTTCTGCCTCGCCGGTTCGAACTTGTATAACAAGTCCCGGCCTGTCGGAATCCGCAGTGGGACAGGGCCGCGGGGTGACCCTGGCACATTGGCATCCCTTGAGTCTCACCCCGGGAGCGGGGGTCCATGGAAACAGCCGGGACCCCGCAAGGGGGCCCCGGCTGCCACGAGGGGAGGAGAGAAGTGTGTTGGTTCAGACCCAGCGCTGCTTTACGAGCAGCACGGCGGCCTGGGTACGATTTGCGACGCCGATCTTGCGGAAGATCCGCTTCAGCTCTGATTTAACCGTCTCCCGGGAGACGTGTAGAGCGCCGGCTATCTCGGCGTTGGTCAGGCCATCGCATACCAGGCGCAGTACCTCTTTTTCCCTTTCGGTGAGGTTGGGCTTTGGCATGTTGGGCTCGTAGCGAAACGTGCCCTCGTAAGGTTGTTCCTGGCGTTGCAGGTCAGGGTTGGCTGCCTGCGTGCGCAATGGGTCGGATATGAGAAAGTTTTTCACTGGCTATATTCCCCTCGTAAGTAGTCTTGGCGCGGCGATCATGGGGACTGAAAAGCAACATGTGTGCCATGGAAAACTTGCCGAGCGGCTACCCAGATGAGCCGAAATGCCCACCAGTATGGGTATAAGGCCCCCCCCCGCAGGGGAGAACCGGTGGGCGGCCTTGCGATTGTGCAAGGGTGTGGCCCGGATGCCAGATAGGGCGGGCGGGTGATGTGCGCTCTGCTTTGCGCTGTCTCAGCGAGACGGCCTGCGGCTTCAGTCCGCGGGCGAAGGGCTTTTCTGCGCCAGCAGGGCCAGCTCGGTCAACACGGCCAGGTCATATCCACCGGGGCCGTCGAAGGCCCCCTCGATCCGTCGCCCGTTGAAGAACATGGTGGGCGTGGAGCTCACTCCGAGCTCGATCCCTGCACGGGCATCGGCGGTTGCGCGATCCATGCCCCGACCGGAGTCCATACATTTCTGCCAGGCGGCGCTGTCCAGTCCAGCCTCGGCAGCAAGCTTTGCCACGGTGGGGGGAAGTAGCTGGGCCTGGCCAGCAAACAGCAAGGTGGACATATCATCGTAGCGCCCCTGCTCGCCGGCGCACTCGGCCGCCGCAGCAGCGTGGCAGGCAAAGGGGTGCATGGTTCTGACCACGCCATCGTTACAGGTCGTATCCAGCGGAAAGTGGCGGTGTACCAAGCGCAGCTGCCCGCTACGGCGCGCCAGCAGCGCGTTCAGCATTTCGGCGTTGCGGCGGCAGAAGACGCAGAGAAAGTCCGAGAACTCCACTATTGTGACCACGGCCTCGGTATCGCCGGCGGGCGCGCTTCCGCTTCGCCTGGGCAGTTCGAGGTACCACTTGAGAAAGTCGGGGTGCGATTCGCGTATTTGTTCCAGGCTCACGCTGCCGTTGGTCCCCGGGGAGGTCGAGTTCCACGTCGATGGCCCGCTCATGGCCGCTACAGCCGCGGTGAGGATTGTCACGACCACCGCGACCCTGGCCAGCGACGCTCGGCCCAGTACGAGGTCACCCGGCGGATAGGGCGATGCGACTTTCCAGGTCACAGCAGCCAGCGCCAGGGTGAGCAGGTAGAGGGCGCTGCAGACCAGGCAGACGGTGTGGAGTATGAAGGCCGACACCAGAGCCATCCACAGCGACCAGGCCAACGAGCCAAGTACCAGCACGCAGGCCGCGCGAAGAGCCACCAGCCTGCCGGCCTGCGAAGCCAACCTGGCGGCGCCGGCAAAGCAGAGTGCGGTGGCCGTGTAAACGACGATGGCGTACCACGCCACCGGCAGCCCCATAAGTTCTGCGAAGGGGCTGGTGAGCACCTGGTCGCAGTTGACCGATTCGTTGACGTTGCAGAAGCTCGTGTAGTTACCCGCGCCCGCCTCGAGGCCGGCGTGTATCCAGGCCAGTACGAGCGAGGTGCCAACTGCGGCGGCGGCCAGCAGGAAGCCGGCGCCGAGGAGTCGCGGGCTGCTGGCAGTTGGGCTGGTGTTTTCCATGCTGGTGTTGCGTTCAGTCATTTTCAAGCGGTCATTTTCAAGCGGTCAGTGGCGGGGCGTGGTGATCGACGCCCAGTCCTGTTGCAGGCGCCGCAGCTCGTCAGTCCGGCCCAGTTCCTGCAGGCAGAAGCTAGCATTGCCCCACGCGTTTTGCATAACCGGAGAAACCCCGTTTATGCCCGAAGCGTCGGCCGACAGGGCGCTGCGGGTCAGGCGGGTGGCGGCCAGGTAGTCACCCACCGCGGCCGCGCAGCCCAGCTGGCGCTGCAGCGCCACCCCGCGATTGACCAGCGCCACGTCCAGCGGCCCCGTGAGTTCGAGCAGGCGGGTGTAGGCGGTCGCCGCGTCCTCGTTGAGCTGCATGTTCAGCAGCATATCAGCGCGGCCCAGCAGCAGCCTGGCATCGTGCGGCGCCTTTTCCAGAGCGTCGTTAAAACGCTCGAGCGCCAGTGACCAGCGGCCCTGCGACTGGTACACGATGGCGAGGTTGACGCGCGCGTGTTGCAGGCCTGGGGCTGCCTCGAGGGCGGACAGGTAAGAGCGCTCGGCCAGCGCGAGCTGGCCGGTTCTCGCCAGCATGTTGCCCTTGTTGTACCAGGCAGCCGCGTAGTCGGGCATTATTTTGAGCGTGCGATCGAACTCTGCCAGCGCTTCACGGTCGCGGCCTGCACGACCATAGGCCGAGGCCAGTTCCATGTGCGCCCGCGCGCTTGCCGGGACGGTCTTTGCCGTCGCCTCGAACAGGCTTATCTCGTTGGCCCAGTCGGGGTTGCGCAGGTTGTCGCGCAGCAACCAGGCCAGGCCGACGGCCGCGACCAGCAGTCCGGCCTTGCGTCCGTGGCGCTCGAGCAGGCCCGCGACGGCAGGGGCGGGCAGCAGGCACAGGGCAACCGTAGGCAGGTAGAACAGCCGCTCGCCCATCACGGTGCCGATCAGCAGCACAGTATTCGACACTACCGAGTAGGCAGCGGCTGCGAGCAGCAGCAGGAACAAGCCGCGACCTCGCTGGTCGGAAGGCGACCTGAACACGGCCAGGCTGATGGCGGACAGGGCGAGCAGGGCAAACAGGCTGTAGCGGTCTGCCAGGAAGCCCTCGGAGATCTCGAGGGCATTCCAGGAGTAGTCCACCGACAGCGCCGCGGGCCAGGCGCTGAGCCACAGATAGCGGCCGGCCACCGACAGGGCTCCGGCCAGCCTGTCCGCCAGGGGTAGCAGCGACAGGGGGTTATCGAGCAGATCGCCCGGCCTGTCGTCAAAAAGGGGCAATACCTGCCATCTGAGGTACAGCCAAGCGCCCACAGCGGCCAGCAGGGCCACGAACGCCACTATATCGCGCCTGCGGCCCTCCGGGGCGAGAAAAAGGGCGCACAGCGGCGGTACGGCCAGCAGGGTGATGGCGTTCTCCTTGCACAACAGGCCGGCAAAAAGGGCCACCGCGGCCAGCAACGGCAGGGCCTGCGAGGGCTGCCACCTCGAATCGGCGCCGGCGCCCCCCGGAACAGTCCCGCGGCGGTATCTCAGCAGCGCCAGCAGGCCCGAGCACCAGGCCACCGCCGACATCAGCTCGGCCCGGCCCACTGTCCACACTACCGCCTCCGAGTGTATGGGCAGCAGTACGAAGGCCACGCCGGCTATGCGCGCGGCGGCCACGCCCATACCCAGCTCCAGGGCCAGCAGGTAGACCAGCAGCGCCACCAGCGCGTGCAGCAGTATATTGACCACGTGGTAGCCGGCCGGGTAGAGACCGCCAACGGCGTGGTTGACCGCGAAGCTCAGCGTCACCAGTGGTCGGTAGCCGGGGCTGCCCGAGCGTTCGTCGCCCCACCAGGATGGCGTGGTAAACACCTGGGCCGGCTGCAGGGGGCCGGTGACCGACTGGTTGAAAATTATCGCGTTGCGGTCGTCGGAGACGAAGCCGCCGCTGATCGAACCGCCCCATGCGGCGAAGCTGAGCGCGGTCAGTGTCAGGGTGACCAACGCCAGCGAGGTGGCTGAGGTCAGGCGAGCGGAGCTGCCGGCCCGGGTCACGACCGGGGTGCTCAGTTGAGCTCGCGCACGTCGACCACCGCCATGCCCGGAAAGGGATCAAGCGACTGGCCGTTGCCGCCTAGGTCGGCGTCGGTTGCTTCGATCACGGTCATGTCAAAACTGCCGGGCAAGAGGTCCTCGCTGGTGCGGAAAGAACAGGTGGCGATCTCCGAGGGCACGGGGAAGCCGTCGATGTCGATGATCGCGCCCTTTATCTTGCCGTTTCCCACGTTGTTAAAGGTGGCCATGGCGCCGGAGATGCTTCCGTTGCACTCCACCGAGCCTCCGCGGCCCACGAAACCGCCGCTGGCGCCGAGGTGGCGCAGCTCGAATTGCAGAGCGCCCAGCGCTACGCCGCTGGTGGTGACCGCCAGCCTGAGCTCGTAGGTCACCGGGTCGGCCGGTGGCGGCGCGGGGTCGTCGTCCTGGGCATCATCCGGCGGCTGGTTGTCGTTGGCCTGCCCGTCGTCATTTGGCCCCGGGTCATTCTGTTCCGGGTCATTCTGTCCCGGGTAGGAGTTGTCGCCACCGGCAAAGTTTCTGCCGCCAGTGTTCAGCCGCTGCTCTTCGGCCCGGAGCCGGTCGGCCTCGGCTTCGTGTTGCCAGTCCCGGGTGGCCTGTCGGCGGGCGCTGTCGGTGTTGTTGGCGGTGTTGTTACCGGCGTTGCCGCCAACACTGGAGTCGCTCGCAGCAGCGCTGGACGAAGCGGCGGCCCGCGTCGCTGAAGAGCCGCTAGCCTGCGAGGCGTTGCTCTCGCGGCGGGAGCCGGCAGCTGGGCTGGAGGCCGAGCCAGCACTAGAGGACAGGCCAGTGGGTCTCGGCGATGTAGCTGCGCCCTTGCCAGCCGGGCCGCGCGGGCTATCGCCGCTGGCCATCCTGCGGTTGCCCTTGTCGCCTCGCGCCAGCTCGCTGTGTTCAAGCGCGCGACCGTCCGACGAGGTGGCGCTGTGCACCGCCACCCGTAGACCGTGGGCCACCGCGCGGTGGTCGATGCCATCGGAGAGGGGAAGCATGCGGCAGGCGGCAAGGTCGAGTGGAGTAGAAAACGGAGTCGTCGAGCTGACCCTCACAGTGAGCTTGCCGTTGCCGTCGTCTGAGAAGCCGGCGGTCATTCCCGGGTGCAGGGCAAAGCAGGCCGGCACGCCGCCCGGGGACAGGGGTTTGGCACCCGAGGTGAGATAGTTAACCGTGAAAACAGCTGCTGACAGCGAGTGCAGGGGTTGGTCGAAGCTCAGGGTTACGTCGATGGGGTCGGGCGAGCCCGCACAGGACAGCAGGCTGCTGGCGCACAGCAGCAGGGCCGTCGTGTTTCTTGAGAAAAACCTTCTGTAGGCAACGCAGTTCATTTGGCTATCTATCATTTTAAGGCAAAAGCCGTTCCCGCTCTACCAATTTGCGAGGGGAAAAAAGGAGGGCCCGGCCCGCGGGTAGCGGGGCCGGGCCCTGGAGAACGAAAGCTGCCACGGCAGCAGGGGGTGGCCCCGCGCCGCTGCTCTCGGTCAGTTCAGCCGAGAAGCTACCAGTTCGAGCTTACTCGGTCCTGCAGTTCTCGTCACAGCCGTCACCACTCTGCGGCCGGCAGCGGCCATCCGGGCACTCGGCGGCACTGCTGCAGGCAAGCCCATCGTTGGCGCCGCCCAGGCAGCTGCCACCGTCGTCACATTCCTCGGTGCAGCCAACACTTGCGTCACCGCAACGACACAGGATCAGCTCGCTGTGAAACGAGATCGCTCCTGGCCCGGTCAGTCCGGCAGCGCTGTTGATCGCGCCGCTGGACGTCGAGGGAATGCAGAACAGCGAAGCCGTGGTCGGCCTCGAGGTATCTGCCTGGCAGGTCGCGGGCGGCGCGCAGTCGCCGTTGCTCGTGCAGGGAGCGTCGTTGTTTATGTCGCCGCCCATGCAGTGGCTGCCAACCGGC